>CAZJEW010000024.1:0-20524 GCA_964545285.1 uncultured Clostridium sp. | reverse complement strand
ACAATTTTTAACTTAAAATGTGGAAAAAACCATAAAATTAGTTAATATTATTATTAGGAGACTTCAATGAAAACTAAAATTGATATTTATAAATATATTGTTCTCATTACTATATTATTCTTAATATTATATATAATATCATTTTTATATGAAAAAGATTCTATTAAAAATGATATTAATTATTATGTTACTAAAGAAAATATTATAGATGAAAATGATAATATTTATGTTTATTATCCAAGGTTTTCAAATGATAACATTAATAATATTATAACTAATTATATATATAGTTATATCAAAACATTCAAAAAACAAAAAGGGAAGAGTTTATCTATTGATTATAAGATATATTATAATGATTATTATGCTAATATTGTATTTATAATAGATAACTCTATTAATGATGATAAATATTATAATATTATTATTGATACTATTGATAATAAAGAAATATATATTGATGAAATATATAATTTTGATATTAAAGAAAAAATTAATGATAGTGTTTTTTATAAATATTCTATAGATATATATAATAAAATTAAAGACATTGATATTAAAGAAAATACTTATATTATTAGCAATGATAAAATATTAGTTTACTTTAATAATATAGATTTTGACTATAAAATTTATGTATCTATAAAGACTAATAATGATAGTTACGTTTTTCATGAAAAGAAATATAGTGATAATTCTAAATACATTGTATTCACTTTTGATGATGGACCTAGTAAATATACTGATGATATTATTAAAACTTTGGAATTAAATGAAAGTTCTGCTACATTTTTTATGCTAGGAAATAAAATGAAATATAATAAAGATATAGTAAATTTAGTTTATAATTCTAATAGTGAAGTTGGAACACATTCTTATTCACATAAATATCTTAATAAATTAAATTTAGATGAATTTAACGAAGAAATCAATTCTTGTTCAATATTATTTAATGAAATTACTAAGGACAAATTAAAATATTTAAGACCACCTTACGGAAGTTATAATGATAATGTTATTAATAATAGTCCTTATCCTTTAATATTATGGACTATAGATACAAAAGATTGGTTATTTAAAGATAGAAATAAAATATATAATAATATTATTGATTATGCATGTGATGGGTGTATTGTTTTGATGCATGATACATATATAGAAACATATGAATCATTGAAAATGATTTTACCAAAACTTAGAAATATGGGATACGAAATAGTTTGTGTTTCAGAACTGTTAAAAATCAAAAATATTGAGTTAAATAGGGGAGAAGTAGTTAAAAAAATATACTAATTTAGTTAAAAGTGTTTATTTTTTTAAAAAATGTGCTATAATTAAATAGCAATTTTCAAATGGACCGCTAGCTCAGTTGGTAGAGCATTCGACTCTTAATCGAAGGGTCTAGGGTTCGAATCCCTAGCGGTCCACCATATAAAAAATAAATCTAACATTAATTTGTTAGATTTTTTGATTAAGACTATTAATTAAATCTATTTTAAACATGTCCTTATTCCTATTATTATTTGATACATATATGCCTTTGTATTTTGATAATCCTTTAACAGATCCTTCTAATAGTAATTATTTAGGTTCAATGTAATTAAGCATTATTTGTTTTGTTTCTTTTATCACTGAATAGTTTAATTTGATTTCACCATGAATTGTGGTAAACATTTTATCTGATGGTAATAATAATTCATAAATTAAAACATCATCTTTTTTAGAAATAAGTGTACCTAAAAATTTTTCTTCTCTTATAGATGGGTAATATTGAAATAGTAATTTTTATAAGAATATACAAAATTAATTCTTAAACTTTTTTCTAAATTTCTATATTCAACTTCATTTTTATACATTAATTCATACATAATTAATCCTTATAATAATAAAACAACTATAATTAATAGTTGTTAATATTATGAAAAAATAGCGGATAATGCAACAGTAAACAAACTACCTACCATAGCTATAAGCATTAACCATATTACTAATTTTCTCCAAAAATCTTTTTTATTTTTCTTTGACATAATAATAACCTCAAATAAATTATATAATATTTTTCATAAAAAATAAAGATATGAATATTATTAAATATGAAAATATTAAAATCTAAAGTATTTTTATCTTTAATTATTATTTTTTGTCTTGGATTAATACTTGGTATAGTTTCTTTTTATTTAGTGAATGAGTTGGATAAAATAAATATTAATGAAAATCTTATTAACTATTTTACTAATATAGATGATGATAATATTTCTTATTCTAATGGTATATTTTATTCTATAGTTTCTAATGTTAAAGTTATTTCTTTAATATGGTTATGTGGATTAATTTTTATATTAGTATTTATTATTCCTTTTATAATAATTTTTAGAGGTATTTTATTTACTTTTACTATATTTAATATAATAAGTGTTTTTAGTTTAAAAGGTTTCATATATGCCTTAATTTTACTGTTTCCTGTTGCGATTATTAATATATTATTGTTGTTTATTAGTTACTATAGTATAAATTTTTCGATTAAATGTTATAAAGCATTTAAATACAATAAAAATATTAATTTAAAAGATTTTATTAAGAATTATTTTATAATATATTTAATATTTTTATTTATTAGTATAACTATTTCATTTATAGAAGTATATTTTATTTCAAATATTTTAAAATTTGTAGTATAATAATTTTGAAAGGGAAGTATTATGAAAGTAGTAGTTGGCATAAGTGGTGGAGTGGATTCAGCAGTAGCAGCTTTATTATTAAAAAAAGAGGGTTATGAAGTCGTTGGATTGTTTATGAAAAATTGGGATTCAAATATCAATAATGATCCTGAAGGTATTACAGAAGATATTTGCCCTCAAGAACTAGATTATAGAGATGCTAAAAAAGTATGTGATGAATTATGTATACCATTATATAGAGTGGACTTTATTAAAGAATATTGGGATGATGTTTTTAAATATTTTCTTGATGAGTTAGAAAAAGGTAGAACTCCTAATCCTGATATTATGTGTAATAAATATATTAAATTTGATAAATTTAAAGAAGAAGCATGGAAATTAGGTGCTGATAAAATTGCTACTGGTCATTATGCTAGAATCGAAGGAAATAGGCTTTTAAGAGGAATAGATCGAAACAAGGATCAAACTTATTTTTTATCTCAAGTGTCTAATGAGCAATTAAAAGATGTTTTATTTCCTATAGGCAATTTAACAAAACCAGAAGTAAGAAAGATTGCCAAAGAAAATGATATTCCTGTATTTGATAAAAAAGATTCTACTGGTATTTGCTTTATAGGCGAACGTCATTTTGGACAATTTGTTTCTAATTATTTAAAAGGTACAGATGGTGATATAATAGATATAGAAACTAATAAAAAAGTTGGCACTCATCATGGATTAATGAATTACACCATAGGTCAAAGAAGAAATGTTGGTATTTCAGGAGATGCAGATAGACATTATGTTTGTGGGAAAGATTCTAAAAATAATATATTATATATAGCATATGGAAGTGATTCGAAATATTTATTAAGTGATGAAGCTATTATTGAAGATATGAATTATATATCAAGTAAAAAACCTACATTCGCTACTGCTAAATTTAGATATAGAAGTGAAGACGTACCTGTAACTATAGAATATTTAGAGAATAATGAAATAAAAGTTAAATATACTGACGGAAAGAGTGTTACTCCTGGTCAAGCTTGTGTAATATACCTTGGAGAACAATGCTTAATGGGTGGTATAATTAAAACTGTATATAAAGATGGAAAACCGTTATGGTATTTGAAGTAAGGAGTAAAATATGAAAGAAAATAAGTTTGTAAAGGGTTGTATTATTATATTTATATCTCTTGGAATTGTGTCATTATTACTTGGTAATTTTAATTCAAAATTAAATAGTTTATTAAAAAGTACACCAATTGATTGTAATGAAGATGCAGAACAATGCTATAATGATCTTAAAAATAATGTTTTTTTCTCAAGTGAAGGAAAAAGTGTAATAATGTATACTGCAACACTTACATTAATTACACTTAATGTATGTGCATTTTTATTATTAAGATTTTGTTCTAGCGACATTGAAGAAGAAGAGAATAAATCAGTTATAAAGAGTAATAAAAAATGGCAAAAGAAAAAGAAAAAATAAAAGAGAGAATATATAAATGTCCTTTTTGTAAAAATCAAATTAATAAGAATGAAAAAATATGTCCATATTGTAATAGAAAGATATATATTTATAAAATGATTAAACTTATTTTATTAGCTATATTTTTAGGCTTAATTACATTTATTCTTATTATCAGTAAAGATGTTTTTACATATACTTTAAAATCAACCATTACTATCAATAATACTAATTATAAAATAACATCTGTTAATAGTACTTATGGTGAAAAAGAATCAAATTGGATGGGCAAGCCTGAAGAAGGTTATAAATTTATTATTGTTTCTTTATCAATTAAAAATAATAATGATGAAAATATTATATTTGATCCTAATAATTGGTATTTATTAAATGAAAAAAAAGATATAATTAAAAATATTGATTATAGTAATAATATTTTATCTTTAAATAAAAGTGAGATTGATAATTTAAAAAGTGCAGCTAAAGTATTAATATATAAAGTGAATGAAAATGATACTAAGTTTATATTAAAATATTCAAATAAAAATGATTTAAAAAATGAATTTCAAATTAAATTATATTAGTGATTATAACAATGTTTAATCGCTTTTTATTTTATATTTTCTTTAATTAAAGTATTGACAAGTAATTGTAAAGTGTTATACAATGTTTATATAAGAATAGGAGTGATAAAAACACATGAAAGATTTAAATACCTTATTAGGAGAAATTGGAATATCAAAAGTTAAATTAGCTAAATACTTAGGCGTATCTAGACAAATGATATATAATTATCTTGAATTAGATAGTTTAAGTAAATGGCCTCAAGAAAAGAGATTATTACTTTTAAAGTTACTTGACATTGAAGATAGTTCTAATGGAACAATTCAAAATATTAAAGTTACTAGTGAATATTTAGAAAATGTTGAATCTAGACTTAATCAGAATGTAAAAGATGTAAATAGTCAAGTATTTAATTATAAGAATCTTACTAAAGAAGAATCTGATTTACTTAATGATTTAGTATTTTTAATAAAAGAAAAATTTACTGAAGAAAAAAAGAAAGATACATATTATATATTTTTATATTTATATCATACATTGCAATCATTAGATAATATTCCTGAAATTAAATATATATTTGGATATTTATCTAAAAAGACTGGATTTACTCCACCTCAAGAATTTAAATTTGACGAAACTAAGCAATTTATACTTGAAAGTATTGTTTTTACTGCGTTTAATTTATATAACAATGGGGGAGCGTCTAAATCTAAATTAGTTGAATCACATAATAGATTTGTTCAAGAAATAGAACAAGAGAAAGAAGACAAACTTAGTCGTACTCAACAATTAAACACTGTAAAGATTCAAGCATTAAAAGAATTAGGTTATACAGAAATTAATAGAGAAAATGCTTCTGAAGTTTTTGCTAGAATTGCAGAAATTGAGTCTAGGAAAATGTAATTATGACTAAATTTACAAAAGGAATATTAACTGTAGGACTTATTGTAGGTCTAGGTTTAGGGGGTAAATATGCCTATGATTATCTGGAAGAGAAGGGGTATATTGATCAAATATTTCATGAGGATTTGAAAACTAATGTAGAAGATACTGTTGTAAATGAAATAGAAGATTTTTTAAATGAAGATATGAATATTGGTTTTGTTGAAGTAAATTACGATGAGTTGGATATATCTAGATTAAGTTTTTCCACAATAACCTCCCTACTGAATTTTCAATATAAAATAGGGGATGATAATAAAATATATAAAGCGTCATTTACTGAAACTGAATTATATAGTAAATATAATATTTTATATGATACTAATATTGTAAATCCTAAAGTGTGTTTTAATACTGTGGAAATAAAAGAACACCTATATTCTATTACAAATCAATATCTCGATGTCGCTAGTGAATCTAATATTGAAGAAGGATTATGTACTACAAAAGTAAATAACTATTTATATATGTATGATTTAAAAGTTAATGTTGTATATAATGAAGATAATAAATATACTATTAAATATTCTATCAAAGATATAAATAATGCTATTTATAATCAGAAATATAATTATTCGAATATTAATATTAAAGCATATAATGGAACTGTAATACTGGAAAAGATTGATAATAAGTATATTTTTATATCTAATACTGTAAGCGGTGGGTATGATATTTATAGTATTTAGTTAAGTGTAAATAATATATATTATGTTAACTTGTATACTTGAGGGAAAATTATGAGTAAAGATATATATAATAAATTAATTAAGATTATTTCAATAATGGTGATAATTATTTCTTTTTTAGGAGTATCTTTAGATTCTATTTTCTTGTTATATTTGTTTTTTATTATTTTAATAATATATATTTTACTAATTTTATTTAATAAATATATTGTTAAAGATATTTATAATGATGTAAGCAACTCCCCTACTTTTATTAAAGATTATGGTTACAGTAAAAAATCTTTTATGACTCATTCTGAATATATTTTTTATACTAAAATAAAAGATTTAGAAAACGATTATAAAATAGTACCACAAGTAAATTTAGCATCAATAATCAACAAAAATAGTGATGGATATAATAATGAATTATTTAAAAATATTGATTTTGCTATTTTTTCAAAGGATTATTCTACTCTACTTTTATTGATTGAATTAAATGATTCATCACATAATGAATATAATAGAATTAAAAGAGATGTTAAAGTAAGAAATATATGTGACAAAGCTGGGATTAAATTAATAACTTTTTATACTAAATACTCAAATGATAAAAATTATTTATTATCTAGAATACTTAAAGAAATTAATAATATTAAGAATAACTAACTATTATTCTTTTTTTATATTAATTTAACTGCTATTATAAATATTGATCCTACTATTATACCTAATATTATATATTTATATTTATTATAAGATATCATCTCTTTATATATTTCGTTTATTGATAAGTTTATCATTATTCCTGATACAAATATTAATATTATTGCTAATACTACATCAGTCATTATATTTTTCAATAATAAGTATCCTATTATTGCTCCTAGTGGTTCAGATATACCTGATATGAATGTATATTTTATTACTTTTCTTTTACTTACCCCACTATAATATAATGGCATTGATATAATTATTCCTTCTGGTATATTATGCAACATTATTGCTAAACAGATTTTAAATCCAATATTTATATTTGAATATGCACTCATAAATACTGCGATTCCTTCTGGGAAATTATGTAATATTAATGAAATCATACTTAAGACCCCTACTCTATACAAATTAGAACCATTTTTAACATCTATTTTGTTATTTATTCTTCTTATACAAATATTTCCTAGTACAAATATAAAAAGTGCCAATAATAAGCCTAAAACACCTTTATAATTCATATATAATGTATAACTTGAATTTATTAATAAATCAAATAATGATATTGAGATTATTACTATAAAAGAAAAAGATAAACTAAATGTAATAAATTCATCTATTTTTTTGATTTTTATAAATAATAAAACACATCCTAATAATGTAGATAATCCAGCTAATAAAGATAATAATAAAGGACCAATAATTTCCATAATAATCATTTAATTATATGAATTATACTGAAAATAATACTCATAATAATAATAGGTGGTGATTAAATTGACTAAAGCTAGTTCAAATGCTAGAAATAATTCTAGAAATCAAGCTAGAAAATCCACATCTAGAAGTAATTCAAGAAGTAGAAATGCATCTTCAAGATGTAAATAATTTAAAAAAGCATTTAATGCTTTTTTAATTGACTTATAATTGTATATTAAGTTATACTATATTTATAGTAGGTAGTTATATGAAGGTATTTAAATATATTTTGTTATGTATTGTAATTATATTAGTTGCATATATTAATTATGTATATTTTTTATTTCCAGTTAATCCTACTATATTAAATATATCATTAATAGGTAAAAATATTGTTCTTACCTATTCTATTCCAAAATACAAATTAAATAATAATGTTTATTGTTATTTTAGTCATATCGATGCAACTCCTTCTATAGATAGTACTGAATGGATTCTTTCTACAAATAATAAATGTATACATGAAATAGATGAATATTCATATCATTTATTTATTAAAAGTGATAAGAATGAAGTTATAGAAGTTAATCAAGCAAAGTATTTAGGTAAAATAATTAGTTTAAATGCAAATAAAGAAAATGTTTATATTGCTGTTGGAGATAGTTATAAAGTTACTGCTACATATTCTTCTATTGGATATGTTGATGATATATTAAAATGGCGTAGTGAAAATGAAAATATTGCTAAAGTAGATGAAAATGGTATTATTAGTGGTATAAACAATGGTACTACTAATATAGTAGCTTCAATTGGCGATTTTAATGTTTCTATTAATACTATTGTTACTAATTTAATTATTCCTAAACCAAATGCATATAATCATTATAAAAGTTATTTACCATGTGGTATATATTCTGAAGATGATAATAATTTATTAGATAAAATATTAGAAGATAGAGTTAATGATGCTGGATATCAAACTAGAGCTGGTGTAGTAGCTGTCGCTAGATTTATTGCATTAGAATTTCCATATAAAATAAGATATTTTTCTGAAAATGGTAGATTGGCAGTTAATGGAGTTGATGGTGAAGGAAGATATTATCATAAAGGGTTATATTTAAATTCTAGTAGATATAGTAATATTACCAAATCTGCTAATGGACCTAAAACATGGGGTTGTAAAATGTGGAGTAATCCTTCTCAAGGATATAGAGATAATGGATTTGATTGTAGTGGTTTTGTGAGTTGGGTACTTTTAAACGGAGGTTTTGATGTTGGGGATATTGGAGCTGGTTTAGCTTCTCATTTAGATTTAACTGATTATGGAGAAAGAACTAATTTTAATTATTCTGTTGTAACTTCTGGTAGAGTTAAAGTTGGAGATTTATTGAGTTCTGGTGGAGTTGGTGGAGGTCACATTGCAGTAATTGTTGGAGAAGACGATAATAATTATTATGTAGCAGAAAGTTTATGGACTCCTCCTAATACTGCAGTTGTAATTATGACATATTCTAAATCAACAATATTTAATAGATATTATTATGTAATGCTTATGGATAATTATTATAAAGAAGATGGTAATCTTACACAACTTTGGTATTAAAAAATTGAATATTTAAATTCAATTCTTAATTAATTCTGAAACTATTTCTATATGTTTTGTTTTTGGAAACATATTTACTATTGACATTCTATTTATTTTATAGTTTTTTAATAATTCAATGTCTCTTTTTAATGTATTAGGATTGCAAGATACATATATTATTTTTGATTCACTGTTATTTAGAAAACTAATTACTTCTTTTGATAAACCACTTCTTGGTGGATCAACTATAATAGTATCATAAACATCGTTTTTAGCCATTTTAGAGTCTTTTAATATAAAATTAATATTATTAATACCATTAATTTTTTTATTTAAATTTGCGTTTAAAATACTGCTTTTATTAATCTCTATTCCAGTTATATTTTTAAAATTATTCTTAAGATATATACCAATAGTACCAGTACCACAATATAAATCTAATAATTTATTACCAGATACACAATAATCTTTAATAATACTATATAAATATTTCATAGCATCTAAATTAATCTGAAAAAAAGCTTCAGGATAAATAGTATATTTAATATTATCAATAGTTTCAATAATATATTCTTTACCATAAACTAGTTTATTATTTATATATATAGAATCAATATTAAATCTTTTAATTAAATCTTTATAATCATAATCATTATCAAATATTATCATTGTTTCATTAGAAGTTACTCTAATAACAATACTACTTATATTAAATAATTTAACATCTTTTAAATAATTATATATATCATTAATTCTTTTATCTAAAAGTAAGCAATTATCAAATTCAATAATATTATGAGTATTCTCACTATAGTAACCTATTTTATTATTATTCACATGAAATGTAGCTTTATTTCTATAATTATATTCATTAATAAAATAACATTTATCTAATTTAAAATTAAATAATTTTTCAATATATTTAATTTTAATATTTTTTTCATTATTAATATTAGTATGTAAAAAATTACAACCACCACATTCATTATATTTATTGCATATTGTTTTACATCTATCTTCAGAGATTTCTTCAATATTAATTATTTTGCCGATTGCAAATTTCTTATTAATATTAATTATTTTAATATTAATTTTTTCATTTAATAAAGCATAAGGAACAAATATAACAAAGTTATTAATTCTAGTTATACCATTCCCATTATTATCTATATCATTAATAATTACATTATATTCATCATTTATATTAATCATTATTCATTACTTCATAAGTATTATTTTGATCATAATTATAATAATATACAAATTTATAAGACACGTATACAGTCACAACAATTAATATTACAACTAAACATATTGATAAAACAACATCTTTCATTCTTTACTCCTCAAATCATCAAAAATACTCTTCCCTATTCCTAAATCGTTATTTATTTTAAAATTTTCTAATATAGTAGCGCCAATATCTGCTAAAGAATCTCTATCATCTAATTTCTTACCTTTTTTAAATAGAGGATTATATAATATTATAGGCACATTTTCTCTGGTATGATCAGTTCCTTTATATGTAGGATCATTACCATGATCAGCTGTAAGTATAAATAAATCATCTTTTTTAAGATTCTTAAGAAATATAGGTAAATAATAATTAAATTCTTCTAAAGCCTTTAAATACCCATCTTTATCCCTTCTATGTCCATATAAAGTATCAAAATCATTTAAATTAGCAAATAGCAATCCTTTAAATTCACCTTTAGCAAAATCAATTAATTTAACCATACCATCTATATTATCATGAGTTTTTATTTTAACACTTATTCCTTTATTATTAAAAATATCTGATATTTTACCTATTGCAATAGTTCTTATACTTGCCCTGTCAAGCAAATCAAGTACATTTCTTGGAGGATCTAATGCATAATCTTTCCTATCGCTTGTTCTTATAAAATTACCTAATTTACCAGTAAAAGGTCTTGCTATAATTCTAGCTATTCCATAATTTTTATCAACAGTTAATTTCCTTACTTTTGAACATATATCATATAACTCCTCTAATGGAACTATATCAGTATGAGCAGCAATTTGCAAAACAGAATCAGAAGAAGTATAAACTATAATAGCACCAGTTTTAATATGCATTTCACCTAATTCTTCTATAATTTTAGTACCACTAGAAGCAACATTACCTATAACATCTCTTCCTATTAAATGTTGAATATCACTTATTAGTTCCAACGGAAATCCATCAGGATATGTTTTGAATTCCATATCACTAATAGCACCCATCATTTCATAATGACCATTTAATGAATCTTTTGCTTTATTTTTAAATTTAGCTTTCATATATATACTTCTTATATTATCTACATTTTTACCAACTAAAGAAGTAAGTCCTAATCTTTCAAGAACATCTAAATTATAGTTTCTATTTTCAATAGTATGTAATAATGTATTTGCACCTTCATCACCATATGAAGATGCATCATCACAAGCACCTATTCCACAACTATCAAGAACAACTAAAAATATTCTATTAAACATAATTACTTCTCCTCTTTTTTACTTCTAGTAAAACAATTATTATAATTCTCACTTATATATTTATTAGCTAGATGGGTATATATCTCAGTAGTAATAACATTTTCATGACCAAGTAATTCTTGAACACTTCTTATATCTGCACCATTTTCAATTAAATGAGTAGCAAAACTATGTCTTAATACGTGTGGTGATATATCCTTATTAATATTTACATTAGAAGCTATTTTATTAAGAAGTAAATTTAGTCCTTGCCTAGTAATTCTTTCACCATGATTATTTAAAAATAATGCAGCTGTTAACTTTTTGCCTCTTACAAATAACGAATTTCTATATTCTTCTATATAAATTTTCAAGTATTTAATAGAAATATCACTTAAAGGAACAACCCTTTCTTTTTTACCTTTACCAAATACACTTATTATGTTATTATCAAAGTTTAGACTATTAATATCTAATCCAATAAGCTCACTTGCTCTTAAACCTGTACTATATAATAATTCTAACATAGCTTTATTACGATAATCAAATTTATTTACTAAATTTATATTTAATAATTTATCTACTTCTTCACATGTAAGATATCTTGGCAATCTTTGTTTCTTTTTCATATTAATAACATCATCACTTATATTAATATAACCTTTATAGTTTGATAAATATTTAAAGAAACTTCTTATACTAGCTATTTTCCTATTAATAGTTGTTTCAGTAAAATTATGAATATTAGAAATAATATAATTGTCTATATCTTTCTTTGTTATATCAATTAATTCTTTTTTAATATACAATAAAAACTCTCTTACATCATGAATATAAGATGAATAAGTATTATAAGAATAATTTTTTTCTTTTTCAAGGAAACTTTTGTATTCTTCAAGGATTTCATTAATATCAGTATTGTTCATTAATTACCTCAATATAATTATATTATATTTTTAACTAATTTTATACTATTTAACTTTATATTTACACTTAAAACTGATAAAATAACTATAGGTGATATTATGGAATTATTGCAAAATAAATTAAGACCAGAAAGATTAAATGATGTTTTAGGTCAAACTAATTTAATTGGTAAAGGAAAAGTATTAACTAATTTAGTAAATGAAAAGAAATTATTTAATATCATTTTTTATGGTAAAAGTGGTACAGGTAAGACCACTATTGCTTTAGCATTAATAAATGAATTAAATTTAAGATATAGAATGTTAAATGCAACGATAAATTCAAAAAAAGATTTTGAAATAGTTATTGAAGAAGCAAAAATGTATAACGGATTAATATTAGTAATAGATGAAATACATAGAATGAATAAAGATAAACAAGATATCCTTCTTTCATATATTGAAAGCGGTTTAATTACTCTAATAGGTCTTACTAATTCTAATCCATTTCATTCAATAAACCCTGCTATTAGAAGTAGGTGCCAACTACTAGAACTAAAACCACTTGAAAAAAAAGACATTATCAAAGGTATTAAAAGAATTAAGAATGTATTACCAGATATTATAATTGATAATAAAACTATCAATTACATAGCATCTATATCTAATGGGGATATTAGGTATGCTTATAATTTAATCGAGTTCTCATACTATGGATTTAATAAAGTGATTTCTATTGAGAATATTATTAAAACAAACAATACTCCTGATTTATACTCTGATAAGAGTGGTGATGGTTATTATGATACGATTTCTGCTTTTCAAAAGAGTATTAGAGGTAGTGATGTTGATGCTTCTTTACATTATTTAGCTAGACTTATAGAGTCTGGTAATTATGATATTATTTACAGACGAATGATTGATATAGCTTATGAAGATATTGGAATGGCTAATCCTATGATTGGTGTTAAAGTTGTGAGTGCTATTGAAGCTGCTGAAAGAGTTGGTTATCCTGAACTTTCTAAGCCTCTTAGTGTTGCAGTTATTGATATGGCTCTTAGTCCAAAAAGTAATTCAGCTTACCTATCAATAGAAGGAGCATTAAACGATATAAAAAAAGGTGGTGTGGGAAGAATACCTAATCATATAAGAACTACTTCACTTGACTATAAATATCCCCATAATTATCCTAATTATTGGGTGGAACAGCAATATTTACCTAATGAACTTATTGGAAGAAAGTATTATAGTCCTAAAAATAATAAATATGAAAAAGAATTAAATGAATTTAATAAAAAGATAAAGTCTAAATAACTTTATCTTTTATTACATCATTTATTATATAGTTTGTAACATATAATCCAGCTACAGCTGGAACATATGATGTTGATCCTAATACTCCTGGGTTTATTGCTTTTTCATTTGATGATATTACTACAACATTTTTCATTATATCTTTATTTTTCAATTCTTTTCTAATCTTTTTAGCAAGTGGATCATAATCTGTTTTATCTAACGTAGTCAATTCTATTTTAGTAGCATCAATTTTATTTGCTGTACCCATACAGGATACTAATTTAATTCCTCTTTTATGACATTCTTCTATTAATTTTACTTTTACAATTGTTGTATCACAAGCATCTATTATATAATTATATTTTTCTGAAAACAAAGTTTCAATATTATTTTCATTTATTTTAACATTAATAATATTAACTAACGCATCTTTATTAATAATTTTAATTCTCTTTTTCCATTCTTTAGTTTTATAATGATTCATTGTTCTTCTTGTAGCAATGATTTGTCTATTTATATTGCTAGGTTTTATTATATCACTGTCTACTAGAGTTATCTTATTAATACCACATCTTGTTAAGCTTTCAACAACATACCCGCCTACTCCACCTAATCCTAATATTAATATATTTAAATTTCTAATTTTTTCTACATTAGGTATTCCTAATAAACTTTCGAGTCTATTTAAATTCATAAATATTCCTCCTAAAAAAATCCTAAAGATAAGTATAGTTTTATAAAACTCGCCGAAGACGAGGTGGTAGGATACATAACTTCATCAGGTTTCTATATTGCTATAGAATCACAACAGAAATTAATTAATCCCCCAAAATTACATATTTAGTCGGTTTATATGTACTATACTTAACCTCTAGGTAATTTAATTTTAACACATATAATATTTTTTTACAATCATATACTTTAATATGATACGTAAACTAATTAATAATACTTTCTTTAAATCTACTATTATTCTATTATTAGGTGGTATTCTTACTAAAATAGTTGGGTTTATATTAAAAATTATTATTACAAGAAAAATTGGAACAGAAGGTATTGGATTATATAGTTTATTATCTGGAACAATTGCATTAGTAACAACATTATCTGTTTTTTCTTATCCCACTGCAATGAGTACATTAATATCTAAAAATAAGTATAATTCTAAATTATTATTATTTTCTACAATCGTTATTTCTATTTTAATAAATATAATACTAATTTTATTAGTTATTCTTTTTGCACCTATACTCGCAAACAACTTACTTAAAGAAAGTAGATTGTATTATCCAATAATATGCATATCTTTAACAATACCTTTTGTAAGTGTATCATCTATTATTAAAGGATATTTTTGGGGTAAACAGAACATGTTTCCATATATGTTATCGAATTTCCTTGAACAAATAACAAGAATAGTATTAATTTCATTTTTTATTACAAAATTTATCAAAATTAGTTTAACTTATACAATATGTTTCATTATATTAGTAAATGTCGTAGGAGAAGTTGTTTCTCAAATTATTATGATAAAATATTTTCCAAAAATGAAAATAGCTTTTAGAGATTTTAAAATAAGTTTTAAATATATTAAAGATGTATTAAAAATTTGTATACCTGTTACCTCTAGTAAAATTATAGGAAGTTTATCATATTTTTTAGAACCAATTATTCTTACTAATATTTTATTATATATGGGTTATAGTAAGAATTATATTGTATTTGAATATGGAATTATTAATGCTTATTCATTATCTTTATTATTAATGCCACAATTTTTCACTCAAAATATGTCTACTGCATTAGTACCTGAATTATCAAAATATTATAGTTTAAAAAACTATGAAATGTGTAAAAAGAGAATTAAACAAATAATACTTGTTTCTATAACTATTGGATCATTATCTACATTAATTATTATTTTATTTCCTAAGTTTTTCTTAAATATTTTATATAATACTAATGAGGGTATTGATTATATTAAATTACTTGCTCCTTTCACTATTTTATTTTATATAGAATATCCATTGATTAACGCATTACATGCACTTAATAAAGCGTCTTTAGCTCTTAGTACTACAATTATATGTTCTATTATAAAACTATCTTCTATTGTCTTATTTTCAATTCTAGGAATGGGTATGTATAGTTTAGTATTATCTATAATATTTAATTTAATTGTATCTACTATTTTATACTATCACAATATCAAAAAAGCATTAACTATTTAATTCATTTCTTTTTATAATATATATTTTATTATTTTTATAAAAAGCATAAAATATATTTTTAATTTCTAAATTATTGTCTTTAATATAATCCTTTATCCATTTATCATCTTTATTAATATAATCTAATGTGTCTTTTTGTATTACTCCATCTAATATTAATGGAAAAGGATTGGCTGAAGAAGTAGATAGAAAATTATATTTAAATACACTTAAATGACCATTGTTCTCTAATATAGCATATTCAACGTCTTCTATATTTTTAATATTATTACTTCTTAATTCACATAATAAATCATCTAAAGAATATCTTTGTTTGATCATTTCTTTATAATTAATAAGCCCTCTATTTATTATTAATGATGGTTTTCCTTCCATAATGTTTCTAAATTTATTAAACTTTAAAGATAAATATGCTGAAGATATTTCTAGAATTAATAATATAATTATAGGTATTACTGTTAACCACACAGTATCTTTATAATTTTCTATTGATATTGCTACCATTTCTGCTATAAGAATACTTACTACTAAATCTTGTATAGATAACTTTCCTACTTCTCTTTTTCCCATTATTCTAAAGATTATTAATATTAACAAATAAAAAAACAATGTACGAATACTTACTATTAATATACTCATATATTCTCCTAATATTATTATGTTTAGTAATATATATTTTAAACATAAATATAATTAATTAGGTGATTTTTATAAATAAAGTATTTGATTATTTAAAAGTTTTAGGATATTATTTTGTTATATTAATTATTTATTTATTAATTATTTCGATCTTTAATTATTTTGAAATTATTAGTTATAAAATAATATGTATAGTTAATTATATTTTTATGATTTTAATAAGTGCATTTGGCGGTTTTAAAATATCAAGATACAAAAAAAGAAATGGATATTTAAATGGATTTATTGTTGGAATTATTTTATGTTTATTTTATTTAATTATTTCTACAATTATTAATAGTTTTAACATAAATTCCGTTATTTATTATATTACTTTAATATTATCTTCTATAATAGGTGGTATTATAGGTATTCCTAATGAAAAAGATTTAAAATAGTATTACTTTACTCTTTTAAATCTTAATCTTAATGAATTATCATTTATGTCTAGTGTTTTTAATGAACCTTCATCTAAAAGTGGTATATTCAATACCTTAGATGGATTTTTTACTGAAAATGACTTATATTTTTTTAATGAATCTAAATCTAAATACATACCATCAATACTTCTCCTTACTTTGGCATTCATTTTATACATATATTGAATACAATAGTATTTTTGATTCCTAGTATTTATTTCATTTTTAAATATATAAATATTTGCTGAATATGTATTATTCATACTTCCCCCTTATATATAATTATTTTTTATTATATTTTTTAATAAATTCTTCTCTAAATTCTAATAATGAATCATTTCCAATATTTATTCTTATATCTTCCATTAGTTTTGTTAAAAATCTTATATTATGAATTGATATCAATCTTTGTCCAAATGATTCATCAGATACTAATAAGTGTCTAATATAACTTTTAGTATAGTTTTTGCATGTATAACAATCACAATTATTCTCTATTGGATCTAAATCTTTAATAAATTTAGCATTTCTCATGTTTGTTCTTCCGTTTCTTGTAAGAGCATTCCCATGTCTTGCCAATCTAGTTGGAAGTACACAATCAAAAATATCAATTCCTCTTATGACACCATCTATTAAATCTATTGGTTCACCTACTCCCATTAAATATCTGATTTTGTCTTTAGGCAAATAAGGAGTGGCATATTCTATCATTTTTAATTTGGTTGTTGGATCTTCACCAACAGATACACCCCCTACACTATAACCATCAAATCCAATTTCTACTGTTTTTAGAGCAGACTCTTTTCTTAAATCAGGAAATTCACCACCTTGAACTATACCAAACAACGCTTGGGAATCACTTTTTAAATGAATGTCTTTTCCTCTTTTAGCCCACCTTAATGTTCTTTCAATACTATTTTTCATATATTCATGAGTTACTGGATATGGTGGGCATTCGTCAAAACTCATTATTATATCAGATCCTAATTTATTTTGTATTTCTATACTTTTTTCTGGAGTTAAAAATAAATTACTTCCGTCTAAATGACTTTTAAACTTAACACCTTCTTCAGTAATATCTTTTGGTTTTGCTAAACTAAATACTTGAAAACCTCCACAATCTGTAAGTATAGGACCACTATTATAATTCATAAATTTATGTAATCCACCATTATATTCAACTATATCTTCTCCAGGTCTTAACCATAAATGATATGTATTAGATAGAATTACATCAGCATGAGCATCTTTAAGTTCTTCAGGAGATAACGTTTTTACTGTAGCTTGTGTTCCAACCGGCATAAACATTGGAGTTTTATGGGTTCCATATTTAGTATGAAATTCACCTAATCTACCACCACAAGAACAAGTTTTAATTAGTTTAAATTTTAAATCCATTATAATCCTCCAAATTTGTTAAAAACATTGCATCTCCAAAACTAAAAAATCTGTATTTTTCTTTTTGAGCATGTTCATAAGATCTTTTAATTATATCTATACTACTAAAAGCAGATACTAACATAACTAAAGTGCTTTTAGGTAAATGAAAATTAGTAATTAATGCATTACATGATTTAAATGTATATGGCGGATATATAAATATAGATGTTTCTTCCATAGTAGGTGTAAACTTTCCATATTTAGATATATTTGCTTCAAGAGTTCTTAATGAAGTGGTACCTACACATATAATTCTATTATTATTTTCTCTAGCTTTATTAAGTTCAGATGCAACATATTTATCTATCTCATATTTTTCACTATGCATATCATGTTTTGTTATATCGTTTTCAGAAACTGGTCTAAATGTTCCAAGACCTACATTAAGTGTTACATATAATATTTTAATACCTTTACTTTCAATTTTATTTAATAATTCTTTGGTAAAGTGTAATCCAGCAGTAGGAGCAGCAGCACTACCAAGAGTTTTAGCATACACAGTTTGATATCTATTTTGATCTTTAAGTTTTTTATGAATATATGGTGGAAGAGGCATAGCACCTATTTTTTCTAAATGTTCAATAAATATTCCATCATAATTAAATTTAACATGAATTAGGCCATCAGGAAGAAGCTTAATAACCTCACAGCATAAATTATCACTAAATTTAATTTTCGTTTCTAAATGAACCCTCTTTTGAGGCCTAACAAGGCATTCCCATACATCATTAGATAAATCTTTAAGTAATAAGAGTTCTATCTTAGCATTAGTATCATATTTGTATCCATATATTCTAGAAGGAAGAACCTTAGTATTATTAAGAACAAGAACATCCCCAACATTTAAGTAATTAATAACGTTAAAAAACTCATCATCAATATAAGAACCATTATTCTTATCTACAATAAGTAATTTAGAATGATCTCTATCCTTAATAGGAGTTTGAGCTATTAAAGATTCATCTAATTCATAATCATATGTATTAATATCTTTATAATCCATAATATAATATCCCCTTTTGCATAATAGATTATAACATAAAAAAAGAGTATTTGAAATACTCTTTATCATATATAGTTACTGAAGAATTAGGCATGATACTGATAAAGCTTTAACTTCAGTAGAGTGATTTTTTCCATAAAAGGCATCACAACCAATAGTTGGTGTTCCATTTATTGTTACGCTAGTTAGGAGATTATTTTTAAATGCAGAATGTCCTATTGATGTTACACTGGATGGTATTGTTACACTTGTTAGTTCATTAGATGCAAATGAGTATACTTCTATAGTTAATAAATCTACTGAGTTTGTTGTTTGAGGTATTATTACATTACTTCTTTTTGCTCCTCCATAACTTATTATTGTTGTATAATCTATTTCTGCTATTCCATCACTATTTGTATCTGTTCTATCATATATATATGCTTGACTATCAGGTAATTGATTATTATTAAATGCACCAGATTCTATCGAAGTTACACTTGATGGTATTGTTACACTTGTTAGTTCATTAGATGCAAATGCTTCAGATTCTATTGATGTTACACTGGATGGTATTACTAAATTTGTTAGATTATTATTATAAAATGCAATTGCTCCTATTGATGTTACACTGGATGGTATTACTAAATTTGTTAGATTATTATTATAAAATGCAATTGCTCCTATTGATGTTACACTTGACGGTATTACTAAATTTGTTAGATTATTATTTTCAAATGCATAATTTCCTATTGATGTTACTGGTACACTATCTATTGTTGAAGGTATTATTACATC
>CAZJEW010000023.1:0-20862 GCA_964545285.1 uncultured Clostridium sp. | reverse complement strand
GCTGAAGTAATTGCTTTAAATCATATTTGCAAATAATATATAATAAAAAAGATATTTACTTTTTAAATTATAAATGTTATAATCATTAATAGTTTTATAACAAATGAGGAAGACGTTATATAATGATGTTTAATAGAGAATTAGTGGATGGTGTAAACTAATAACTAATTATATAAGTATCACTTCTAATGTTATTTATTGATAAGATAAATACGTTATCTTGCGTTAAAAGAAAATAAGTTAATTTAAAGGATGGTACCGTCTATATTATTAGACTCCTTGTGCTATTCTTTTTTTATTTAGGAGGAAGCAATGAAAAAATTTAAGAGTTTAGAGAAATGCTCAATTAAAGAAAGCGAAGACAAAGTAAATGAGTATTGGGATAAAATACATATTTATGAAAGTACTGTAGATGAAAGAAAAGATAATAAACCTTTCATATTTTTTGAAGGGCCACCAACAGCTAATAATTTACCTGGTATTCATCATGTTCTTGCTAGGGATTTAAAAGATTCTATATGTAAATATAAAACTATGAGAGGCTTTAAAGTTGAAAGAAAAGCAGGGTGGGATACTCATGGTTTACCTGTAGAAATAGAAGTTGAAAAACAGCTTGGTTTTCATGATAAAAATGATATTGAAAAATATGGTATTAAAGAGTTTAATGAAAAATGCAAAGAGAGTGTTTGGAAATATAAGTCTGAATGGGAAAAGATGACCCGTGAAATGGGATATTTTATTGATATGAATGATCCTTATATTACATTTGATAATAATTATATTGAAACTGAATGGTGGATTTTAAAACAATTCTTTGATAAAGGTTTAATATATGAAGGCCATAAAATATTACCGTTTTGTACTAGATGTGGTACTGGACTTGCTTCTCATGAAGTAGCTCAGGGTTACCAAGAAGATGAAGTTACAACTGTTACTGTTCCAATGAAAGTTAAAGGTGAAGATAATACTTATATGCTTGTATGGACAACAACTCCATGGACATTGCTTGCTAATGTTGCAGTTTGTGTTAATCCTAAAGAAAAGTATGTTAAAGTTGAAAGTATGGGTTATAATTTTATTGTTGCTAAAAAATTATTAAATAAGGTTTTAGGTGATGAAGTTAAGATACTAGATGAATTTACTGGTAAAAAATTAGAATATACTGAATATGAACAATTACTTCCTTTTATTGAAACTAAAAAGAAAGCATTTTATGTAGTATGTGCTGATTATGTTACCATGGAAGATGGAACTGGTTTAGTTCATATTGCTCCTGCATTTGGTCAAGATGATTATGAAGTAGGTCTTAAGTATGACTTACCTGTTGTTAACCCAGTAGGTGAAGACGGAAAATATATTGAAGGACCTTGGAAAGGCACATTAGTATTTGATGCTGATATTGAAGTAATAAAATATCTTAAAACAAATGATAAATTATTTAAGAAAGAAAAATTAGTACATAATTATCCTCATTGTTGGAGATGTAAAACACCATTATTATATTATGCTAAACCTAGTTGGTATATCAAGATGACTGATTTAAGAGATGAATTAGTTAAAAATAATAATACTGTTAAATGGACTCCAGAATTTGTAGGTGAAAAAAGATTTGGCAATTGGCTTGAGAATGTAAATGATTGGGCATTATCAAGAACTAGATATTGGGGAACACCATTAAATATATGGAAATGTGAATGTGGTCATCTAGAAAGCATTGGTTCAAGAAGTGAACTAGTAGAGAAGTCTATTGAGCCTATTGATGAGAGTGTTGAACTACATCGACCATATGTTGATGATATACATATTAAGTGTCCTCTGTGCGGTAAAAAAATGTATAGAACACCTGAAGTAATAGATTGCTGGTTTGATAGTGGAAGTATGCCTTTTGCTCAAAGACATTATCCTTTTGAACATAAAGATGATTTTAATAAATTTTTCCCTGCTGATTTTATTTGTGAAGGTATTGATCAAACTAGAGGCTGGTTTTATAGTTTGATGGCTATTAGTACATTTGTAATGAATAAAAGTCCTTATAAAACTGTTCTTGTAAATGATCATTTGCAGGATAAATATGGTCAAAAGATGAGTAAATCTAAAGGTAACGGGGTTAATCCTTTTGAATTATTTAAGAAATATGGAGCTGATGCTTGTAGATGGTATTTATTAAGCGTTAGTCCTGTATGGACTCCTACTAAATTTGATGAAGATGGTCTTAAGGATGTTCAATTTAAATTTTTTAATACTTTAAGAAATACTTATAACTTTTTTGAATTATATGCTAATACTGATAAAGTTGATCCAAGAGAATTTAATGTTGAATATAATGATTTAGAACAAATTGATAAATGGTTACTTTCTAAATATAACTCTTTAGTTAAGAATGTTACTGATTATATGGAAAAATATGATTTAAATAAGGTTGTTCATTTCATTCAAGACTTTGTTTGTGATGATTTATCTAATTGGTACATTAGACGTAATAGAAGAAGATTTTGGGGTAGTGAGCTTGACAATTCTAAAAAAGCTGTATATCAAACTACTTATGAAGTATTGATTGGTGTTTCTAAGTTAATGGCTCCTATTAGTCCATTTATTAGTGAAGAAATATATAGAAATCTTACTGATGAAAAGAGTGTTCATTTAAGTGATTATCCTGTTGTTAATAAGGATTTAATTGATAAGAAACTTGAGGAAAAAATGGATTTAGCTATTAAACTTATTTCTTGTGCTAGAAATGTAAGAGAGGAATCTAAAATTAAAGTTAGACAACCTATTAGTGAGGTTATATTTGAGAGTAAATATAAATCTCTTCTTAAGGAGTTTGAGGGCATTATTAAAGAGGAACTTAATGTTAAAAAGATAGTTTGGTCTTCTGATATGAATGATTATTTAACTGTTCATTATAAACCTAATTTTAAAGAAGTTGGTAAACTTCTTGGTAGTAATTTAAATAAGTTTCAAGAGTATTTATCTAATATTAGTGATGAAGATATTAAGCTTCTTGATGATGGTAAATTAACTCTTAATCTAACTGGTGATGATTTGCTAATAGATCCTTCATTTGTTCTTAAAGATATTCATTCTAAAGATGGTTATAGTGCTGTTATGTTAAATTATAAGACTGTTGTTATTAATACTACACTTACTAGTAAATTAATTAATGAAGGCTTAGCTAGAGAAATTGTTTCTAAGGTTCAGAATCTTAGAAAATCATTAGATTTTGATGTTTCTGATAGAATTATTATTACTTATAATACTAATAATGATTTAGAAGCTGCTATTAAAGAGTTTAAAGATTATATTATGGACGAAACGCTTGCTGTTAAAATGATTAATGGTGAGGCTGAAAATACATTTAAAATTAATGATTATGATATGAATATATCTATTATAAAGAAGTAGTTTTATACTTCTTTTTTTGATATAATTATTTAGGAGAATATTATGAAATTAAAATTTTTAGGTAGAGGTGGAGCATTTAATGTTAATGAAGGTGCTAACTCATGTTATTTTATTGATAATAAAAATCTATTTATTATTGATACTGGAGAAAGTGTATATAAAGAATTAATTAATAGAAATCTTTTTAAAAATATTAATAATATTTATATAATTATCACACATACTCACCCTGATCATGTTTCTTCTTTAGTATCTATAATATTTTATAATTATTATTTAACTAAAAATAAAATATATATTACAACTCTTAATCAAAAACATAATAAAGATATTATTGATTTGTTAAGAATATATGGTACTAAGAGTGTGAAATATGAAATTATAGATATTAAATCTTTGGATAATAAATTTAAATTATTTAATAAAATAAGATATGTTGAAACAACTCATACGTTATCTTTAAGTGCTTGTTATGGTATTGAAATATATACTAATAATGGATTAATATACTATACTGGGGATACTAACAATATTAATCAAGTGTTAAATTATTTGAAAATAAAAGATTCTATTATTTATTGTGATACTACATCATTAGATTATATTGATAATCCTCACTTGTATATAAATTATTTAATTGATAATATTTCTATTATTGATAGAAAAAGAATTTATTGTATGCATTTTAATAATGAAGAGTGTATAGATATTGCTTTAAAGAATGGATTTAATGTTGTGAATGTTGCTTAAATTGATTTTTAAACATTTTTTTGATATAATATACTTCATGTTTTACATATGTGTAACAAAAGTGAGTTGAAATTAATTTATGAATAGTAGTTTATTTAGAGTTGATATTTCTTGTGATGATTTATATAATTTAAGAAATAAATATATAGGTTCAGGAACTGAAGCAAATGTATTTAATGCTGGTAATGGTATGCTTTATAAAGTATATAAAGCATATGATGAACTTATTCGTTAACCAGGAGTAGGCGATAAATATAGCTCTTTTTATAGTGAACAAAATATCATTACAGCTATGAGCAGACAACCATATATTCATAATACTTCTTTACCTTTAGCTCCACTGTATATTGATGATGAATTTAGGGGTTGTGTTATTAAAAAACATAGTTTCTGTTTTCCGATACAAGGTATTAATATGTTATCTAAAAAACGAATTATCATTATATTAAAAAAACTATTAAATGATGTTAAGGAATGATGCGATAATGGAGTTTATCATTTAGATTTATCTACTAAAGAAATTGATTCTAAACCTCACAGCAATGTATTAGTTAATATTAGTGGCATTCCTAAGATAATAGATTTAGATGGAAAAAGTACAATATATAGTGATTCTTCAGATCTAAATTATGAATATAGATCATATTTATCATTATCTACGTTGATATTAGAATTACTTTATGATATAGATCCTAATGATGATATGGATTACAATGATGTATCAAGTTTATTGAAACAAATATATAGAAGAGGAGTAAATATTGAGTTAATTGAGAGTATGCTTAGATGTGAAGCCGACTATAAAATACTTAATGATACTCTTGATATGGAATTAAGATTATTAAAATAAAAGCACTATCTGTGCTTTTTTGTTTCAATAAATTTAGTTGTTCCTTTTTCTTTTCTATCTGTTAATAAATTATTTTTTTTTAAAAGATTTTTGACTTGTTTTGCTACTCCTTTATTACCATCAATTATTTCTGCGTTCTTGAAAAGTTTTTTAAGTTCTTTTTTTATATAACAATAATGTGTTGAACCAAGTACTATTGAATCATAATCATAAGAAACATAATCATATATGAGCATATATATCATTGCATAAATTCTTTTTTTATCCTTTGATTCTATTGCGTCTGCTAAACCTTTACATGGAATAATTGATAATTTTTGATCATATTTTACATTGCTTTCAATTAATTCATATAATCTATCACTTTTTGCAGTAGCTGGAGTAGCAAGTAACAAAGTATTTTTATAATTTTTATCACAAGCAACTTTTATAGCTGGTTCAGTTCCAACAAATAAAACATCTGGATACATTTCTCTTAATTCTTTAATGCAAGTGGTTGTTGCTGTATTACATGCTATAACAATTAATTTAATATTTAATTTTATAAGCTTATTAACTATATTTTTGGTAATGTCTAATAATTCTTCATTAGTTTTTTCTCCATATGGATTGTTTTTAGCATCTGCATAATAAATATAAGATTCATTTGGAAGAACCTTCTTAATTTCTTTTAAAGTATTTAATCCACCTATACCAGAATCAAATACACCAATTTTATAATTACTTTTTTTCATAACTACTATTATATCATTAAATATTATTATTTTTAATAAATTCTCTTAATAATTTAATTAAAGCTCTTTTTTCGATTCTTGATACATAACTTCTTGAAATATGTAATTTAGATGCTATCTCATTCTGGGTTTTCTCTTCAGTATTAAATAAACCATATCTTAATTTAATTATTTCAAATTCTCTATCTGATAATATATCAACATATTTACTTAAATTCTTTATATTATCGCCTAATTCAATATTACTTTCTATATTAATTGATTGTTCTTTTAATACATCTATTAATGATATTTCATCTCCATCTTTGTCATAACCTATAATATCATTTAAACTAACATTATTTGAATGCTTTTTATTACTTCTAAAATACATCAGTATTTCATTTTCAGCACATTTAGCTGCATATGTAGTAAGTTTAACTCCTTTATTTGGGCTATATGAATCTATTCCTTTTATTAATCCTATTGTTCCTATTGATATTAAATCATCACTAGAAGTACCCATATTATCATATTTCTTTACTATATGAGCTACTAATCTAAGATTATGTTCTATTAATTTATTTCTTGCATCTTTATCTTTATTTAATAATTTTTCAATATAATATTGTTCTTCTTTTTCATTTAATGGTTCTTCAAATATGTTTAATGAATAACTTGTTGTAAATATCATTATTTCATTTAAAAATTTTTTTAGAATATTTATTATTTTCATAATATAATATATTTTAATAATAAAATATTATTCATTATGATATAATAATTTAAAGGAGAATTTATGAAAGTATTAGGATATATTATAACTATTGTTGGGATTATTATTTTAACTATATCTGGTAAAGTACAACATTGGAAAAATGATGGTATACCATTATGGTTACATATTATACTTGAAATTGTAGGTTTTATTATGATTGGAATAGGAGTAGCTTTAATAAAAAGTTATTGATATATTTACTTTTAAATAATATAATTTAATTATGAGGAGAGTATTATGGGATTATTTGATAAAGTTAATTTGATGAAACTAAAAACTGTGGGAGAAAATCTTAAAAATAAAGTTAAAGATGCTATTGGAGATGAATTATTAAATATTAATAAAACTAATTATACTATACCTATTGATTATGCTTCTTTTCCTACTTTAAATGCAACCATTATAAATTTAAGTGAAAAGGATGTAACTAATTATAAAAGGTGTACTATTAATTATACTAAAGTATTACCTGATGAAATGAATAATTATATCACTTTAATTGAAAATAATGGATATAAAAGACATAATAATGTAAGATTTGATAAAGATAATACTTATATTATTATGGAATATTCTGATCATTTATTAACTTTAGTATTTCATATTAAGAAATAAATTGCTTATAGTATTCATTTACTAGTGATTTATAATTACATTGTTTTAATAATTTATAAGGAACTATTTTATAGTTCTTTTTATTATATTTACCCGTTATTAAATATCTTAATCTTGATTGCATATAATTATCAATTATTTTTAAATTTTTAGAAGTATTTATTGTAGGGAAAAACCAATATTTCCATGATAACTCGTCATTATTATCTTTTCCATAAAACTTTCTATTAAATTTTCTATTTATTGCTTTAAGTGCCCATTCACTTTTAGCATCTTTTTTTATCATCCATCTTCTTATACCTCTAGAACTTCTTTTAATTTTTCCTTTAATTTTATTTATTGAATTTATAGAAATATCAATAGTTTTATTATCAAAAGAAAAGCCTAGAAATTCCCATTTATCATGAGGATTAATAATATATTCTTTATTTTTATTAATTGTTAAATTATATTTATTTAAATATTCAATTAAAATATCTTTATATTTTATAGATTCTTCTAAATTATTAGTAAATAATATTATATCATCTGCATATCTAAAATAAACTACTTTTTTATTCCAAAAGTATTCATCTATTTCTTTTAAATAGTAATTAGCAAGAAAGGCAGATATCGGAGTACCTGCCATAACTCCTTTTTTCTCAATTATTAGTTCATTGTTATATTCTACATATTCATTTAATAATAATTCGCTTAATAGTTTATATATACTTTTATCAATGTCTTTATTTAGTTGGCTTAATAATATATTTATATCTATACTATTAAAATAATTCTTAATATCTACCTTATATCCATACATTTTATTAATATTTTTAATATTACTAATATTTTTGATTGCATTTTTAACGCCGCTGTTTTTTCTAAATGAATATAGATTATTACTAAATAAATAATCATAATCATACAATAAGTATGATAAGTATTTTAATATAATCATTTCATCATTAGTATAATTATATACTATTCTTTTTTTATTAGATGAGTTTTTACTTATTATATGTTTTTTTGGATTTGAAAAAGTATAATTATTATTAACTATCTTATTAGCTATATTTAAATACTTTTTATTTGTGATAAATTCTTTTAATATTTCTTTTTCTTTATCATTTACAAATTCTTTATCAAGTTTATAATTCAGAAATTCTAACCATTTATCATGATCTTTTAAATAATTTATTTTCATTGGTTCCTAATATAAAAAGGAAGGAGAATTAATTGAGAATCGATGAAATCGAATTCGACAAGATTATATATATTATAGTTATCTACAAAACTTTTATTAAATAATATACTGAATCCTATTATAGATACCATATAGGTATCTCCTTCCTAATTAATTATATCATATAATAAAAATATTATGAATTTTTATTAGTGTAAAGCAAACAAATTATTACTTTTTTTCGTATTTTGTTTTTTAATATAGATATTATCTTAACAAATATTTTTTTTAACTAAAAAGTTAAAAAAGTAAGTTTACATTCTTTTTAAAAAAATTAAAAAATGAGTAAAAAAACATTTACTTTAATTTTGGTTTGGTATATTATTAAGATGATGTTAGACCATACTGATATCAAGAAGGTGAGGAATATTATGGAAAGGGATTTTTTTGCTGATTTAGTTGTAGTAAAAAGAAGTGGTCAAAGAGTTGAATTCAATGATACAAAGATAGCTCTTGCTGTTAAGAAGGGCTTTGATAGTGTATATGAGGATTATGATGAGAAACTAGTTAATAAAGTTAAAGAAAAGGTTCTTTCATATATTGAGAAAAATTATCAAGATAGAAAAACTATTGGTGTAGAGGATATTCAAGATATTATAGAAAAAGAACTTAAAGAACTTAAATATGATGAAGTTTATGAATCATTTAAAGGATATAGAGAAAGAAGAGCAGCTTCTAGAGATGCTTTTGTAGTAAAACAACAACATAAATTTGTTAAAGCTATTGAGTCTTTAGGACTTAAATCTTCAACTGAAGAAAATGTTAAAAGAGAGAATGCTAATGTTGATGGAGATGGACCTATGGGTACTATGCTTCATTTTGGATCTACAGTTTCTAGAGAATTTGCTAAAGCATATTTGATGGATAATAAATATGCTAGAGCTCATGATGAAGGATATATTCATATTCATGATTTAGATTTCTGGGCTATGGGTACTACTACTTGTACTCAAATAGACATATCTAAATTATTTAGAAATGGATTCTCTACAGGACATGGTTATTTAAGAACTCCTAATAGTATTATGAGTTATACTGCTTTAGCAGCAATTGCTATACAAGCAAATCAAAATGAACAACATGGTGGACAAAGTATACCAGCATTTGATTATTATATGGCTCCTGGAGTATTAAAAACATTTAAAAAAGAATTTAAACAAGCATTATATGATTTATTAGAATTCGAAGGATTTATAGAACTTATTAATTTTAATAAAGTTATTGAAATAATAGATAAATTAGATAGTATTGAGATAGAACTTGGAATATTTAGTGAGTTTACTTCTAAAAGTATAAGAATAAAAGAAGTTTTTGAAAATGGATATTCTAAAGCAATGAAGAAAACAGATAGAACTACATACCAAGCTATGGAAGCTTTCATTCATAATTTAAATACTATGCATAGTAGAGCAGGAGCACAGGTTCCGTTTAGTTCAATTAATTTTGGTACTGATACTAGTCCTGAAGGAAGAATGGTAGTTAAAAATTATTTATTAGCTGCTGATGCTGGACTTGGACATGGAGAAACTCCTATATTTCCAATATCAATTTTTAAAGTAAAAGAAGGCGTTAATTATTTTAAAGAAGATCCAAATTATGATTTATTTAGATTATCATGTAGGGTTTCTGCTAAAAGATTATTCCCTAACTTTTCATTTTTAGATTCTTCTTTTAATAAACCAATGTTAGAAGAAGGAAATGTTGATACTGAAGTTGCATATATGGGCTGTAGAACAAGAGTACTTGCGAATGTTTGTGGACCTGCAATTACACCAGGAAGAGGAAACTTAAGTTTTACTTCAATTAACCTACCAAGATTAGGTATTAAACATGGAATTATATTAGGTGAAAGAAAAAAAGCTGATATGAAAGGCTTTTATGAAGAATTAGATGAGTTAATGGATTTAGTTAGAGGACAATTACTTCAAAGATTTGAATGTCAATGTTCTAAATCAAAATCTAATTTTAAATTTTTATTAGGTTCAGGTGTTTGGATTAATAGTGAAAAATTAGAAAGTAATGGTAAATTAAGAACAGTATTAAAACATGGTACTTTATCAATTGGATTTATTGGACTTGCTGAAACTTTAAAATCATTAGTAGGTGAACATCATGGTGAAAGTGATGCTGCTCAAAAATTAGGTATAGAAATAATAGAACATATGAGAAAAAAATGTGATGAATATTGTCAAAAAGAAAATTTAAATTTCACATTACTTGCTACACCAGCTGAAGGATTATCTGGTAGATTTGTGGCTATAGATAGATCAATATATGGAAAAATTAAAGGAGTAACTGATAGAGAATATTATACTAATTCATTCCATGTACCAGTTTATTATAAAACTTCAGTTGAACATAAATTAAAAATAGAAGGTGCTTATCATAAATATACAAATGCAGGACATATTTCTTATATTGAACTTGATGGTGATACAGTAAATAATGTTGATGCTTTTGAAACTGTTGTTAGAATAATGCATGATTCAGATATTGGATATGGAGCAATAAATCATCCAGTAGATAGAGATCCAGTATGTGGATATGTTGGTGTTATAAAAGATGTTTGTCCAAAGTGTGGTAGACATGAAGGTGAAGGTGTTGAAATGGAAAAAATCAATAACTTCAATTGTGGATGTTAGAAGGAAAGGAGAAAAAAATGACAGATAAGGATATTAAAAAAGTTAAAAAAGTTGGTGATGGTGTTAACTTTGAAAGAATTAGAAGAATAACTGGATACTTAGTAGGAACATTAGATAGATTTAATAATGCTAAGAAATCTGAAGTTAATGATAGAGTAGTACATACAGGAGTTAAGTAAGATGAATATTAGATTAGCGGCTGATTTACAAACTGATAGTATTGTAGATGGTCCAGGTCTTAGAGCAGTCTTATGGACTCAAGGATGTTCTCACAATTGTAAAGGATGTCAAAATCCTCAGACACATAGTTTTGATGGTGGAGGATTAGTACCTATAGATTTAGTAATTGATGAAATATCAAAATTAAAATATCATACAGGTATTACCTTTAGTGGAGGAGATCCAATGTTTCAACCAGAAGCATGTAATGAAATAGCTAAATATTGTAAAAGTATTGGATTAGATGTTTGGGTATATACTGGATTTACATTTGAAGAATTAGTAGAAATGTCAAAGAAGAATCCTATATATGAAGAATTTCTACATAATATAGATACACTTGTAGATGGAAGATTCATATTAGAAGAAAGAGACTTAAGTATGTTGTTTAGAGGATCAAGAAATCAAAGATTAATTAATGTTTCTAAAACATTAGAATTAGGAAAAATCGTTAAATTAGATGAATATGATTATTTAGAATCATCAGTTTATGAAAAAGAACCAATGTTTATATAATATTGGTTCTTTATTTGTTAAATAACATAAAAATAATATTATTTTTTATTATTTTATGTTAAAATATCTTATGAAGAGGTAGATTATGTTTATAGATGAAGTAAATTTAAAACTTATTGCTGGATCTGGAGGAGATGGATGTACTTCTTTTTTGCGTGAAAAATATGTACCTATGGGTGGACCTGATGGTGGTAATGGTGGTGTTGGAGGTTCAATTATTTTTAAGGCAGATAAGGGACTTAGAACATTAATAGATTTAAGATATAAAAAAGTATTAAAAGCTGAATCTGGTTTTCCAGGTATGGGAAGAAATATGACTGGTGCTTCAGCTAGTAATACAATAATTGTTGTTCCAATAGGAACTAGTATTAAAGATAGTGACACTAATTTATTAATATGTGATTTAGTTAAAGATAAACAAGAATGTATAATTGCTAAAGGTGGTAGAGGTGGAAAAGGCAATGCTGCTTTTATGACAAATAAAAATAAAGCACCATATACTAGTGAAAAAGGTGAACCTGGAGAAGATAGAAATATACAATGTGAACTTAAATTACTTGCAGATGTTGGATTAGTTGGTTTTCCTTCTGTAGGTAAAAGTTCTATAATAAGTATTATAAGTGCTGCTAAACCTAAAATAGCTGATTATCCTTTTACTACTTTAGTACCAAATTTAGGAGTTGTTAAAGCTGGAAACGATAGTTATGTAGTTGCAGATTTACCTGGACTAATTGAAGGAAGTGCTGAAGGAGTAGGATTGGGCGATAAATTTTTAAAACATTTGAGTCGTTGTAAAGTAATATGTCATGTTCTTGATATGGCACAAGTTGAAGGAAGAGATGTTTGTAAAGATTATCAAATAATAAGAAATGAAATTAAAAAATATAGTGAAGAATTATATAGTAGAAAAGAAATCGTAGTTGCTAATAAAATGGATCTTGATAATTCTAAAGATAATCTTATTAGATTTAAAAAAGAATATCCTGATTTAGAAGTAATTGAAATAAGTGCTGCTACTAATATTGGTATTAAAGAATTAATTTTCAAACTTAAAGATTTAATAGATAGTGTTCCTGAAATAGATACATATAAAGAAAATGAATTTGAGGATTATGTTTTATACGAATTTAAACATACAAAACCATATCAAATTACTAAAGAAGGTAATACTTGGGTAATAAGTGGTAATGAACTTGAAAAACTTCTTAAAATGACTAAATTTAATTCTGATGAGTCTGCTTTGAGATTTGCAAGAAAACTTAAAAATATGGGTGTAGATGATGATTTAAAGAAAATGGGAGCTAAAGAGGGAGATACTGTAAAAATATTAGATAATGAATTTGAATATGAAGAAAGGTTATATTAAAATGAATGATAAAACTAAATTAAAAATAATAGCTGGATTCGTAATTGTACTTATTATAGTTTATATAATTGCAGCTATATTTGGAAAATAAGACTTTATGGTCTTTTTTTATTGCATATGAAAGATAAAAAACTAATATTTGGGATATTAATAGCATTTATATTTTTAGCAAGTATAGGATTTACATATGCATATTTTACAGTAACTTCATCAGTAGAGGGAAATGCAACTGGTATAGACACATCAACAGGAACATTAAATATTACATATAATGGAGGATCACAAGTAGTAGCAAATAATATATATCCAGGATGGACAACAACAACTCGAAAAACTCCAATACAAATCAAAAGTGGAACAAAATTTAGTAGTGTATCAGCAAGAAATTCTCGTACATTAGCAATAGATACAAGTGGAAACTTATGGGCATGGGGATATAATGGTAATGGCCTATTAGGAGATGAAACAACAACAGATAGTAGTACTCCAATACAGATCAAAAGCGGAACAACATTTAGTAGTGTAACAGCAGGAAATTATCATACATTAGCAATAGATATAAGTGGAGATTTGTTCTTCTGGGGATGTAATAATTCTGGTCAACTTGGTAATTCTATTCCTTTTACATATTACACACCATCAATTACAAATGTTTATTAATAGTTAGTTTATTCTAACTATTTTTATTTTTATATCTTTAATAATTTATATTATTATAGTATAATAGATATAGTTTTTAGGAGTAATTATGTTTGAAAGATTTGTACCTGATATTTATGTTAAAAGTATATATTATATAAATTATGATAGATTATGGAAAAATGGTGTTAGATGCCTTCTTTTTGATATGGATAATACAATAACACCTTGTTATATAAATAAACCTACTAAACGTTTAAAAATGTTGTTTGATGAGTTGAAAGATAAAGGATTTAAAATCATTATAATGTCAAATGCTCCTAAACATAGAATAGATCCATTTAAAAATTATTTACTTGTAGATGGTTGCTCATTTTCATTAAAGCCAAAAAAAGATAGATACGTAAAAATAATGGAAAAATTTAAATTTAAAAACACTGAAGTTGCGGCAATAGGAGATCAACTGTTAACTGATATTTGGGGGGCTAATAGAATGGATATTAAAAGCATCTTAGTAAATCCATTAACACCTAAAGATCACACTGTAACTATATTAAATAGATTTATTGAAAAAATTATATATAATAGATTATCAACATTAGAATTACTTAAAAGAGGTAAATATTATGAATAAAAAATGTATAGGATGTGGATCAATATTACAATCATTAGATGTAGATAAAGATGGATTTGTAAAATCATCAGTTATTGAAAAAAGTGATTATTGTGAGAGATGTTTTAAAATAAAACACTATGGCGAATATAGCGTTTTAGATAAAAAAATAGATTTTGATGGAATTGTTAGAAATATAAACAGTGATTCAGTGGCATCAATAGTGTTTTTAGTTGATACTTTAAATATATCTCCTAGCATTAGAATGTATATAAATAAATTTAAAAACAATAAATATATATTACTTACTAAAAGAGATATACTTCCTAAAAGCGTAAAAGATAAGAAGTTAATTGGTTACTTTCAAGATAATATATACAATATTGGAAATATTATGTGTATTAGTTCAATTAAGAATTACAATATTGATAAATTTATGAATATTTTAAAAGAAGATAATGTTAGAAGACTATATATAGTAGGATTTACTAATAGTGGAAAAAGTACATTTATAAATCATATACTTTCTAGCGTATCTAAAGTTCCTACAGTTACAACAAGCTCAGTTCCTAACACCACTGCTAGTTATATGACAATAAAAGTGAATGACAAACTAACGATTGTAGATACACCGGGATTTATTGATAATACTGCAATATATAATTTTATTGATTATAATAAAGTATCAAAATATTATCCAAATAAAGAAATAAAAGTTAAAACTTTTCAAATAAGAAATAATTATTCTATTATAATAAACGATATTTTAAGAATAGAAAATTTAGGAGAAAAAAACAGTTTTAGTTTTTATATGAATGATAAACTTAGATATGAAAAAATAAAAAATAAAAATGATAAATTAATAGTACTACCATCAAAGACAATAGAAGTAGATGGTGAAACTGATATAGTTATAAATGGAATAGGCTTTCTTAAAATAAGTAAACCAGGGCTTATAAAAATATATACTATTGATACTAAATTGATTAGTGAAAGAAAAAGGATGATTTAGTATGGAAAAAATTAAAGTAATGGATGAAGTGCTAGCTAATAAAATAGCTGCAGGAGAAGTAATTGAAAGAATATCTAGTGTTGTTAAAGAATTAGTAGAAAACAGTATAGATGCATCAAGTAAAAATATTAAAGTTGAATTATTAGAAAGTGGAGTTAAATTAATAAAAGTTATAGATGATGGTTGTGGAATGAGTAGAATAGATGCTCATTTATGTTTCAGTAGACATGCAACAAGTAAAATTAAAACTGAAAATGATTTATATTTTATAAATACATTAGGCTTTAGAGGAGAAGCATTAGCAGCAATATGTAGCGTATCAGAAGTAACTCTTGATACATTTGATGGAATAGAATCAACTAAAATAGTAATAGAGGGTGGAAAATTTAAGAACAAATCTGTAGGTAGTAAAAGAATAGGTACTATAATTGAAGTTCAAAAATTATTTTATAATACTCCAGCTAGACTTAAATTCTTAAGAAGTCTTAATACAGAATTATCATTATGTACCCTTGTTATAGAAAGAATTGCTTTGTCCCACCCTGACATAAGTTTTGTTTTAATAAATGATAATAAAGAAATAATTAAAACTAGTGGTAGTGGTGATTTATATAAAACAATACATGAAGTATTTGGATATTCAACATCTAAAAATATGTTGGAAGTATCTGGTGAAAATTATGATTATATAATTAAAGGATATATTAGTAATATAAATGTAAGTAAATCTTCAAGAAACAGTATTATAACTTTGGTAAATGGTAGAGTAGTCTCTAATGTAAATGTAAATAGGACAATAAAAGATGCATATCACACAATACTTGCTGATAATAAATTTCCTATAGTAGTTCTTTTAATAGAAGTAGATCCAACTATGATAGATGTTAATATTCATCCTACTAAACAAGATATTAAATTTTCTAAATTAGATAGTTTAGAAGAACTTTTATTCGATATTATAAGAAAAAAAATTAATGAATCTGATAATACTTTTAAAGGTTATAGTGAAAAAATTAATTATAGTGATGATGTAAAATCAAGTGATGATAATAGTGATAAAGTATATGAAAGTTTAAGATTATCGTTTAATATAAATGAAGATGAAACTAAATATGAGGTTGAAAAAACAAATAATGGAAATTTAATTAAACCTGTTGGTTTAGTTTTAGGAACTTATTTAATCGCACAGGATGAGAATATTATGTATATGATTGATATTCATGCAGCTAATGAAAGAATTAATTTTGAAATATATTTGGATGCTCTTAAGAAAAAGAAAATATATACTACATCTACATTATTTCCAATACAAATAGAGTTACCTAAAAATGAATATTTAATTATTAAAGAACATATTGATATTCTTATCGATTTAGGTTTTAAAGTTGAAGAATTCGGAATTAATACATTTAGAGTTTTTGAACATCCGTCTTGGTTAAAAGAAGGGTTTGAAGAAGAAAGCATCAAAATGATATTTAATTTACTTAGTGATTTTGAAGGGAAATTTGATAGAGTAAGGTTTTGCGATAGAACAGCTATGAATTTAGCTTGCAAAATGAGTGTTAAAGCAAATACTAATATTTCTACATATGAGCAAGAACAATTAATTGATAGATTATTTAAATGTGAATTCCCATATACTTGTCCTCATGGAAGACCTACAATAATAAAATATCCTAAATATGAACTTGAAAAATTATTTAAGAGGGTTGATTAATGGCTAGTAAAATAATATTAATTGTTGGACCTACTGCTTCTGGAAAGACTAAATTGTCAATTGAAATAGCTAAAAAATATAATGCTGAAATCATAAATGCTGATTCAAGATATTTATACAAAGAACCCATTATTGCAACGGCCAAAGTTACTTTAGAAGAGATGGATAATATTAAACATCATATGATTGATATAATATCATTAAACGATGATTATTCTATATTTAATTATCAAAAAGAAGGTAGAAAGATTCTAGATGATTTAATATCTCAAAATAAAAATATTGTTATAGTAGGTGGTTCTGGTTTATATATTAAAGCATTATTATATGACTATAAACTTGATGAAACTAAAAAAGCAAATATAGATTTTAATAGTTTTTCAAATGAAGAATTAAAAAATAAAATTAATGATATAGATTCTTCAAATAACATTCATATTAATAATAGAAAAAGAATGGAAAGATACTTATCTTATTATTATGAAAATGGTAATACTATAACTAAAACAGACTCTATTAATAAAAAACTTTATAATTTTATTTCTATAGGTCTTATTCCTGATAAAGAAGAACTATATAATTATATTAATAATAGAGTAGATGTTATGTTTAATAATGGACTACTCAATGAATCAAATAATTTAAAAGAATATAAGCATTTTAAAGATGTAATTGGATATAGAGAATTTATTGATTACTTTGATGATAAAATACCTCTAGAAGAGGTTAAAAATAACATTAAAAAGGATTCTAGGCATTTAGCTAAAAGACAATTAACGTGGTTTAAGAATCAAATGAAAGATATTATATGGTTCAATGTGGATTATAGTAATTTTAATAATACAATTAATGATATATTAAATTATTTAAAAGAGAATTGATTAATCAATTCTCTTTTAATTCTAAATAATAATCTATTGTAAATTTATGCTCTGTAACGTCTAAATCTAATAATTTGTTAGTATCAACCATAAAGAAATTATATTTATTATCTTCATAACTATCACTATCATCCCATGTAACATCTATATGTGTCCACTCATTATTTACATATACTGCATTCCATATATGATTCTCACTAGACACTCTAATATTAGGAACATTAAGTCTATCTAGCATAAGTGCTAAAGTATCAGCATAACCACTACATACAGCTTTTCCATCTATTAACACCCCTAATGATTTATTAGAAGAAGAAATATAATTTCCTTTAGCGTATTGTTCATCATATGTTGCTGATCTAATAATTTGATTATGAACTAATTTAATTTTATCAGTAATATTTTTATTTTCAAAACTAAGTTTGTTAAATAATTTATCTAACGCTTCTTCTGATTTAATAATATCTGCTTCGCTATATAGTTTATCAATAGTTATATATACTGACTTTCCACCAGTAATTAAAGTATTAAAATTAATAAATGAATTATAAGGACTTACATAATTATTTAAAAGTGAAATAAATTCGTCATCATTAGCAACTATTTGTACATCAGTAGAACAATTATTATAATCTTTAGGACAATAAAATGTAAAATTATTCCATCCATTATTAAGTATAGTATAAAAAATATTTTTAATATCTTCCTTTGAATGAGGTTCGAAATTATTAACCATAGTAAATGATTTATAATCATAATTTCTTTTATAATCGCTTACCCAATCAGGTATTTCTACTTTATCTATTCCAATATTATACATTAAGTTATTAATTGATTCAAAAACTATATCAAATTTTACTATTAATACATATGTAAAAAGCATAATTATAAGTGATATTAAAATTACTGTTAACTTCTTTGTCATATTTTCTCCAAATTAATTATAACAAAAAAAGTAGATTATATCTACTATTTTAATGATACTATTTTATTTAATCTTGTTTTATATCTATCTCTTGCATTTGCTTTAATAACACCTTTAGCAAAAGCATTATCTATCTTTTTAAAAGCATCTAATAACTTAGTTTGTGCTTCTTCTTTAGTTAGAGCTTTTTCAACTTTTTTAATAGAAGTTCTCATACTAGTGTATACATCATTGTTTAACACTGTTTCTTTTGAAGTTCTTAAAACTCTTTTTTTAGCACTTTTAATATTAGGCATAATTCACCTCCCTTAAAACTATAATTAATATTATCAAATAACAAATTAAAAATCAAGTAATTTACTTGATTTTAAGCATTAATATATTTACTTTCTTTTAATTTAATACTATTTAATTTTATGGAATTAATAATTAATTTAGTAATACTTAATAATAACGAACCAATAATTATAATAATAGTAAAACTATTTATATTAGATTCTATTTTTGAATATCCTATTATCATTACACTTAATATTACTAAGAAAATTGTAGTAAGTATACTCATTTTTTTTCTATCATTAAGAATTTTGATATAATTATCAAATCTTTTTTTGTTTTTCATTATAAACCCCCTTATTTATATTAAAACAATTATCTCTTTGTTTTAATGTTTGTATATTATACTATATAATGCTCCAAAAGTCAATTTTTATCTGTTTAGAACCTATTTCGACATTAATTTTATTATTATTTATTATAATGGTATTATGAAAAAAAGATTTAAAACAAAAATTAATTGCATTAATTATATTTATATATTAATAATTATAATATTTATAATTTTATATGTAATGTTTTATAATAACATTAATTATTTAATAATTGATTCTTACAATAATGAAAAATATAATAAATCATTAAGTGATTTAATATACTTATATTTACCAAAAACCACTAACTTCAATAGTATTACTTATGATGAAATAGATCATTATATTGACATAAATATAAGCAATAAACCTATAGTATATATTTATAACACACATCAAAGTGAAGCATATAATTATAAAGATTTATCTTATTCAATTAAACCTACAGTTTTGTTCGCATCATATATATTAAAAGATTATTTAAATGATTATGGAGTTGAATCGATAGTTGAATCTTCATCTATATCTGATTATTTAAAAGAAAATAATTTAATATATAGAGATTCTTATGAAGCCAGTAGATACTTTTTAAATATCGCTAATAAAAAATATGATACTTTAGAATATTATATTGATATTCATAGAGATTCTTCAACTATAGATAAGACACTTTATAAAAATGATAATAAAAATTATGCTAGAGTGTTATTTGTAGTAGGGTTAAGACATGAAAATAGTAGTAAAAATTTAGAATTTGTAAAAGAAATAAATAATATAATCGAAAAAAAATATCCTGGATTAAGTAGGGGAATATATGAAAGAAAGACTGTAATATTTAATCAAGATGTATCTTCAAAAGCTATATTATTAGAACTAGGTGGTGTAGATAATACTTTAGAAGAAATTAATAATACATTAGAAATATTTTCACAAATATTATATGAATACATAGAGGAAAATAATGGAAACTAAACCTAAAAAAAATTATATAATTGTTTTAATGTTATTTTTATTTATTATATTTATAATACTTTATATTTCTAAAGAAACAGGATATTATGAGTATAAAGTACATCAAAAGACTGTTCTTACAGAAGAAGCAATAATACAATTCGAAAAAGATGTAGCAGAAGGAAAAAATGTAAAAGCAAGTGATTATATAACAGAAAATTATATTGATTATTCAAATAAAATTACTAAAATTAGTTCTTTTCTAGGTCGAAAAGTAGAAGGTATTTTTAATAATGGTATAAAAAAAGTAGTTAAAGTGTTATTAAAATTATTTTGGGAATAATATTGAAAATAAAAAATATTTATAATATAATAGTATTGAAAGATAGGTAAGGTAT
>CAZJEW010000022.1:0-21725 GCA_964545285.1 uncultured Clostridium sp. | reverse complement strand
TTATAGTAGCAGCAGATGATGGAGTTATGCCACAAACAATTGAGGCAATCGATCATGCTAAAGCAGCTAATGTACCAATTATAGTAGCAGTAAATAAAATAGATAAACCAAATATAAATATTGATAAAGTTATGAGTGAATTAAGTGAACAAGGTCTTACTCCTGAAGAATGGGGTGGAGATACTATTTATGTTAAAATAAGTGCTCAAACTGGAGAAGGAATTCCACTACTTTTAGATAATATTAATGCATTAAGTGAAGTAATGAATTTAAGAGCTAATCCTAATAGATATGCTTTAGGAAGTGTTATTGAAGCAAGACTTGATAAATCTAAAGGACCAATTGTAACATTATTAATACAAAATGGAACACTTAGATTAGGAGACCCTATAGTAGTAGGTAGTTCTTTTGGAAAAGTTCGTACATTAAGAGATGATACAGGAAAAGAAATACTACATGCAGGACCTTCTAAACCAGTTGAAGTAACTGGGATAAATGATGTACCAGTTGCTGGTGATAAATTCATGGCATTCGAAAATGAAAAGGAAGCTAAAGATGTTGCATTTAAAAGAAAAGAAAATGCTAAAAATAAGAAATTTGCAAAAAAAGCAGTAAGTCTGGATGATTTATTTGCTCAAATACAAGAAGGTAGAAAAGAAATAAATGTTGTACTAAAAACTGATGTTAAAGGTAGTGAAGAAGCAGTTAAAAACGCTTTATTAAAAATTGACATAGAAGGCGTTAAAATAAATGTTATTAGAAGTGGTGTTGGAACAATTACTGAAAGCGATGTAGTTCTTGCCAATGCTTCAAATGCTATAATTATTGGATTTAATGTTATTCCTAGTAATCAAATAAAAGATGCAGCAAAGAGTTATAATGTTGATATAAGATTATATGATATTATTTATAAAGCTGTAGAAGAAATGGAAGCTGCTATGAAAGGAATGTTAGATCCAGAATTTGAAGAAGTAGTTTTAGGAGACGCAGAAGTAAGACAATTATTTCATTTTTCTAAAATTGGTAGTATAGCTGGTTGCCATGTAATATCAGGAATAATAAAAAACGGATTAAATGCTAGAGTAATAAGAGATGGTGTAATAGTAGTTACATCTAAAATAGCTTCTTTGCAAAGAGAAAAAGAAACAGTAAAAGAAGTTAAAAATGGTTTTGATTGTGGTATTACATTAGAAAATTATTCAGATATTAAAGAAAGAGATATTATTCAAGTATTTGAAATGAAAGAAGTGAAGAAGATATGAATGTAAAAGGAGAAAGAGTAGGCTCAGATATGCAAAGACATCTTGCAGACATACTTCTTACTGAAGCTAAAGATAAAGACTTTAAAAATGTTACAATTACAGATTGTGAAGTTACTAATGATTTAAGTTTTGCAAAAATTTATTTTACTACTATAGATGAAGATAGAAAACATGTAGAAGATGATTTAAATAAAGCAGAAGGATATTTTAGATCATTACTTGCAGAAAGACTTCATATAAGACATACTCCAGAGTTAAAATTTATTTATGATGAATCAATTGAATATGGCCAAAAAATAGAAAAGATTATAGAAGAAATTAATAGTAAATAACATGTCACAAAAAGTTAACTTATATGATTTTGATGGAACAATATATAAAGGACATAGTAGTATAGATTTCTTTATGTTTACTTTATGTAAATATCCTAGAATAATAAAATATGCTCCAAGAAATATAGTTGATTTATATAGAATAAAATATCATTTATTAAATCTTCAATATTCAAGAGTAAATTATTGTAAATTTTTACAAGACATAACAGATATTGATTTATTAATAGAAGAGTTTTGGAATTTTAATAAAAAAAATATTAAGAATTGGTATATAGATGTACATGATTGTAGTGATATAGTTGTAACTGCATCACCAAGATTTTTAGTAGAACCTATTTGTGATGAATTAGGCATAAGAAATTTAGTTGCTTCCGAAATTAACAAAATAACTGGAGAAGTTGATGGATGTTTCTGTTTTAATGGTCAAAAAATAGAAAAATTTAGACAAATGTTTCCTGACGTTGAAGTAGATTCATGTTATACAGATAATGTTGTTCATGATGCTCCATTATTATCACTAGCTAAAAATAGATATAGAGTAAAAGGAAACAAAGTAACAAAAATATAACATATATGGTAAGACATATATGTTTTTAATTATTGTATCTAGATAATAATATTGACAAAATCTTCTAATTATTATATACTTTATAACGTAATCGATGACCAAGAGGAGTAATTTATAAACTATTAAAAGAGATGAGAAGTTATTAGCTGGAAACTTTTCTTAATAAGAATAAATGAATGTAGCTTGAGAGTATAATATTTGAAGTAAATAGGATATTACGTATATGTGCGTTAAACATTTGAGAATAGTATAATGCTATAAAATAAGGTGGTAACACGGAATAAATTCGTCCTTGAGTTTATTCCTTTTTTATTGGAGGAAATATGGAAATGGATAATAATTTTAATAGTTTTGATAATTATTTTTCTAAATTTAATTTAAATGAACCAATGATTGTTTATAAATATAAACATTCATATAGAGTAATGAAGGAATGTGAAGAAATTTCTAAATATTTACATTTAGATGAAGAAGATACATATATTAGTGGAGTAATTGGTTTATTACATGATATAGGTAGATTTTATCAATGGGAGAATTTTAAAACATTTAAAGATAATAAATATTTTGATCATGCGGATTATGGAGTTAAAATATTATTTGAAGATAATCTAATTAAAGAGTATGATGTAGATAGGGAAGAATATGATATTATTAAGAAAGCTATTAAATATCATAATAAATTTGAAATAGATGAAAATGATGTTGATGAAAGTGAATTATTATTTTGTAAATTAATAAGGGATGCTGATAAATTAGACATATTATATGCTTTTTCAAATCCTAGGATATTAGAAATTAGTGAGGATGATTCTATAATAGATGAAGAACTAAGTAAATTGTTTTTTGAACATAAACAATTACCTATTAGAATAGATTCAAGTAAGAATAGTAAAATTATTCAGTTAATAGCATTCGTATATGATATGAATTATGTATATTCAATAAATAAAGTAAAAGAGAATAAATATTTAGATTTGATGTATAAAAATATTAAAAATAAAAAATTATTTAAAAAATATTTTGATGAAGTTAACAAATATATAAATGAAAGGATAGAGAAAGATGGAAGATAAATATAATCATACTAAAGTTGAAGAAGGTAAGTATGAAATGTGGATTAAAAGTAAATGTTTTGAAGCTGGTGATAAAAGTAAAGAACCATTTACGATTGTTATACCACCACCTAATATAACTGGTATATTACATTTAGGTCATGCATGGGATACTGCCTTACAAGATGTAATAATTAGGTATAAAAAGATGTGTGGATATGATACATTATGGTTACCTGGCATGGATCATGCCGCTATAGCAACTGAAAGTAAAGTAGTTCAAAAATTGAAAAAAGAAGGTATTAATAAATATGAATTAGGACGTGAAGGTTTCCTAAAAGAATGTTGGAAATGGAAAGATGAACATTCTCATATAATACATGAACAATGGGCTAAATTAGGTTTAAGCTTAGATTATTCTCGTGAAAGATTTACTTTAGACGAAGGACTTAACAAAGCAGTTACTGAAGTATTTGTTAACTACTATAATAAAGGTATTATTTATAGAGGTGAAAAGATCATTAACTGGGATCCTGAAGCAAAAACCGCTTTATCAAACGAAGAAGTTATTTATAAAGATGTGACTGGAGCATTTTATCATATTAAATATTTTATAGAAAATAGTAATGAATATTTAGAAGTTGCTACTACAAGACCAGAAACATTGTTTGGTGATACAGCAGTAGCAGTTAATCCTAATGATGAAAGATATAATAAATTAATAGGAAAGAATGTTATACTTCCTATCGTAAATAAATTAATTCCAATTATTGGAGATGAACATGCTGATCCTTCTTTTGGAACAGGTATTGTTAAAATAACTCCAGCACATGATCCGAATGATTTTGAAGTAGGTAATAGACATAATTTAGAACGTATTAAATGTATTAATGAAGATGGTACAATGAATGAAAATGCATTCAAATATAACAAAATGGATAGATTTGAATGTAGAGATAAATTAATTAAAGAATTAGAAAAAGATAATTTATTAATTAGTATAGAACCTATTACACATAGCGTGGGACATTCTGAAAGAACTGGTGTTATGGTTGAACCGTATCTATCACTTCAATGGTTTGTTGATATGAGTAAATTATCTAAACAAGTACTTGATACTCAAAAAAACAAAGATAAAAAAGTTAATTTTATACCATTAAGATTTGAAAAAATATTAAATCATTGGATGGAAGACTGTCATGATTGGTGTATTTCTAGACAATTATGGTGGGGACATAGAATACCTGCATGGTATAAAGATAATCAAATATATGTTGGAATAAATCCTCCCAAAGAGGAAGGATGGATACAAGATGAAGATGTATTAGATACTTGGTTTAGTAGTGCTTTATGGCCATTTAGTACATTAGGATGGCCAAATAATACTGAAGATCTTAAAAGATATTATCCAAATAATGTTTTAGTAACAGCATATGATATTATATTCTTTTGGGTAGCTAGAATGGTATTTCAAGGAATTGAAATACAAAAAGAAGTACCTTTTAAAGAATGTTTAATACATGGATTAATTAGAGCAAAAGACGGAAGAAAAATGTCTAAATCATTAGGAAACGGAATAGATCCTATGGATATGATAGATAAATATGGATGTGATGCATTAAGATATTATCTTTGTACATCTTCTGCGCCTGGACTTGACTTAAGATTTGATGAAGAAAAGGTAGCCTCAACATGGAATTTTATTAACAAAATATGGAATGCATCAAGATTTGTACTTTTAAAAGTAAAAGAGTTTGATGTTAATAATTATTCGTTAGATAATTTAAAAGATGAAGATAAGTGGATATTAACTAAATTAAATGAAACTATAAAGTCTGTTAAAAAATATATGAACAAGTATGAATTTAATAATGTTAATTCTATATTATATAATTTTATATGGAATGATTTTTGTGATAATTATATTGAAATGAGTAAGTTTAGTAATGATGATAGTACTTCTTCAGTATTAATATATACATTATCGTGTATACTTAAGATGTTGCATCCATTTATGCCTTATGTTACTGAAGAAATATGGAAAGACGTTCCAATAAAAGATAATAATATCTTATTATTATCAGAATATCCTAATTATGATAAAAAACATGTTTATGATAATGAAAAAAATGAAATAAACAATATGATAGAGTATATTACATTATTTAGAAACAGAAAATTAGAATTAGGTATTCCAAAAGAATATAAAGTAGTTACTAATATTAATAATAAATTACTTATAAAAATGCTAAAATTAGAAGATAAAATTATAAATGAAGGTAATGGAATATCTATAGAATTATATAATTATAAGACAATGATAATATATAATGATGAGAAACATAAAGAAGAGCAACTAGAAAATAATAAGAAAGAATATGAATTATTATTAAAATCAATAGACAGAAGAAAACAGTTACTGTCTAATGAAAATTATGTTTCTAAAGCTCCTCAAAAAATAGTTGATTCTGAAAAAGATAGCCTATTAAAAGAAGAAGAAAGATTAAATATATTGAAAAATCTTATTTAAAGCACTTTAGTGCTTTTTTTAATTTTCTTATTAAAACTTTTTAAATAGAAATTATAGATATCTTATAAAATCTATGTTATAATATTTTATAGAATAAAAGGTGGCATTATGTTTGGAAAGATATTAGCTGTTACAGATACATCTATAGTTTTGGAAAACTTAACTAAAAGAGTTGAAAGTACACTTATTGGAGTGCATATAGTTTTTGAAGACTCTAAATTTAAAGTTGCTGCTGAAATAACTAATATTAAAGTTAGTACAATTGATACTGTATTAGTTGGTGAATTTGTTAATGGAATTTTTCAAAACGGAATACTCCATAAACCAACATCACAAGCTCATATTAGAATTGTTAATAAAGATGAAGTAATTGCTTTACTTGGTAATCAAGAAATAGAAGGTAAAGACAATATTTATATAGGTAAATCACTAATATATAATGGTTTTAATGTATCTGCTAATATAGATGAATTGTTTTCTAATCATTTTGCTATTATAGGAAATACTGGTAGTGGTAAGAGTTGTTCTGTAGCTAGAATATTTCAAAATTTATTTTATAGAAAAAATAATGTTCCAATTAATTCAAATATCGTTTTGTTTGATGTTTATGGAGAGTATCACACTGCTTTAGATAGAATTAATAAAACTAAGAATTGTAGATGCAAAGTGCTTACAACAGACTTAAAACAAGGCGTAGGTGATATTATTAAAATACCTCCTTGGTTTTTAGGTGTAGATGATTTAGCTCTTTTATTAAATGTAGATTCTCCTTCTCAAATTCCAATTATAGAAAAAGCATTAAAATTAGTATACTTATTCACAGAAGAAGAAGAAAATGTGATAGGTTATAAAAACAATATAATTGCTAAAGCAATCATGGATGTTCTTACAAGCGGCAGAAATCCTACTCAAATAAGAGATCAAGTAATAGCTGTTCTATCATCATTTTATACAAAAGATATTAACTTAGATTCAAAAATAATACAGCCAGGTTATGTAAGAACATTAAGACAATGTATGAATATTGATAGTACAGGTAAATTAAACACTATTCAATTAGTTATTGAGTATTTAGAAAAATATATTAATGAAGAATTAAATTTAAATAGAAATATGAAACCGAGATTTTATCAACTAAAAGACTTATATAATGCATTTGAATTTGCTTTATTAAGTGAAGGAGTACTTAAAAGTGATAAAGTTTATGATTTAAATAATATATTAAAAGTAAGACTTGATAATATTATTAATGGTAATTATGGTGTTTATTTTGAAGTCAAAAATTATATATCTATTCCAAATTATATAATAAATACATTTACTACAAATAAAGCAGAAAAAGCTCAAATATTAAACTTTAATTTAAATTTTGTAGATGAAAGATTTGCTAAAGTAATAACTAAAATATATTCAAAATTATTTTTTGATTATGCTATTATGGAGGATGAAAGAGGTGGCTTTCCAATTCAAATTATATTAGAAGAAGCACACAGATATGTTCAAGCAGATACTGATATTGCAACAATAGGATATAATATATTTGATAGAATAACAAAAGAAGGAAGAAAATATGGAGTTGTTCTTGGATTAATTACTCAAAGACCTAGTGAATTATCTAATACTGCTTTAAGTCAATGTTCTAATTATATAGTTTTAAGAATGTTTCACCCTAAAGATTTAGAAATAATCAGGGATATAACTCATAGTATTGCGGAAGCAGATGTTGATAAATTAAAGGCTCTAAGAAGCGGAGTGGCTTTATGTTTTGGAACAGCATTTAATATTCCTGTGTTTGCTAAATTTGATTTAGCTGATCCAACTCCGGATTCTGGAAATGCTCATATAGCTGGAGAATGGTTTAAAAAATCAGACCAATTACCATCACCAGCAATAGCTGTACAAGCATCTTCGTTAGTTCCAAACGTTGGAAAAGTAGATAAGAATCCTGATGAAATAATAATTCAATAAAAAAACTGTTGAAATTCAACAGTTTTATTTTATTTCATAATATAGGGATCATCAAAGGTACCACTACCAGATTCATAAAAAGCTCTTTTGGATAAATATGCTGTTAATATAAGTACTTTTTCAGAATTAGCAGTAGATGTTCTTAAACCATTTTTACTATAATATAATACCTTTTTAGTGTCTTCAGTTAATCCAGTTAAAGTCCAAGTGGAATAATTATATGTAGCTAGAAAATTATAATTTATACACGCTTTAGAACTTGTATCAACACAATTCTCATCTAAACTTGCTGCCATAAATTCAGAACCAGTAATTAATCCTAATAGATATTTATCTTCAGACATAGTTGTACATTCTATACTACCTGTAGAATCTGTATCAGTAAGAGCTCTTTTACCAACACATAAATTTCTAGCAGTAAGTTTAGCTTTAGCAGTATCACTTAATATTGTATTTCCTTTAGCTAAATCTAATAATGTATCTTTAATTCTACTAACTTCAAAATCATTTATACCAGTTTTATCTTCTTCTTCAACATTGTATCTATTATCCCAAGCATAATATTCTTCACCTTTAACAGTTTGTATTATTGTCATACTATTATCACTATTAATTTTAACTATTCTCCATAATGTTTTATCTAGTTGAACATAATTATTCTTTATTTCTCCTCTAAAGTAATAAGAATCACTACTTCTATATAAACCTGCTTCTTCAGTAACTGTTTTATTGTTTTCTAATACTACTTTATATAATTCTTTAGTTTCATAGTCACCTGGACAAGTCAAATATGGTATATATGAATAATTATCACTATATTTACTTACAATAACTTGAGCTGTACATGTTTCTCCTTTTTCAAGTAAACTTGTTATTGATGATATATATCCACCTTCTTCAAGAGTACTATAATAAAGAGTAGTTTCTCCGTCAGCACTTGGAAGTAATGAAGGATTAGCATTATAATAATTTTTTGCAGCATCTCTTAATTTTTCCTCAAACTTATCATAACTTAAATAATTTGGAGTAATAGCTCCAACAATAAAAGTAATTAATATAATAACAACTAATAATCCTATTATAGAAGAACCAGCTACTATTAATGTTTTTTTGTTTACAGAATCAAACATTTATTTCACATCCTTTATATTCATATTATACATTAATAATATATTTTTAACAATTATTTTTAATTTCATTATACACTTTTTGTATACTTTCATTTTCCTCTTTATTATATATTGGAATGATATGTACATGATAATGTTTTACCTCTTGAATAGAACCATTGTTTTGAACTATTTTTATTCCAATTGGATTATAAGTATCATTAATAATTTTACTCATTTTTTTAACACAACTAAAAATATTAGTTAATTCATTAACAGGAATATCATAAATATCTTTATAATGCTTTTTTGGAACTATAAGTGTATGTCCTTTAGATATTGGATTAACATCTAAAAAGCATAAAACATTTTCATCTTCATATAATTTATATGACGGAATATCTCCATTAATAATTTTACAAAATATACAATCCATTTTATTCACCTCAATAATTATTATATACTTTAATTTATTTTTCTTCAAGAATGATATTTATTGTAAGTTAAAATTATTAATTAGAGTATATTATAATAGGTGAATAAAAATGAATAATAAAAATGATTTTCCTATGTTAAAGAAAAATATTGTTTATTTTGATAATGCAGCAACATCATTTAAACCATATAGAGTTATAAATAAAATGAATGAATATTACTTAGACTATAATGCTAATTCACATAGAGGAGACTATGATATTAGTTTCAAAGTAGATGATGAAGTAGACTATACTAGAGACTTAGTTAAATGCTTTATAAATGCTAAAAGAAAAGATGAAATAATATTTACTAAAAATACTACAGATTCTTTAAATATAGTTGTATTTGGATATTTTTTAAATACATTAAAAGAAAATGATGAAATAATTTTGTCAAGTAGTGAACATGCTTCAAATATATTACCTTGGTTAATATTATCTATAAAAAAGAAAGTAAAAATTATATTTATAGATTCTCATAATGAAAAATTAGATATCAATGATATTTTTAATAAAATAAATAAAAATACTAAAGTTATATCTCTTGCTCAAATAACAAATGTTAGTGGAGACAAAAGAAATATTAAAAAAGTTTGTGAGATAGCTCATAAATATAATGTTTTAGTAGTTGTTGATGCTGCTCAAAGTGCTCCACATATCAGAATAAATGTGCAAGATTTAGATTGCGACTTTTTAGCTTTCTCTGCACATAAAATGTGTGGACCTACAGGACTTGGTATATTATATAGCAAATATGAATTATTAAAAAATATGGTACCATTTACTTATGGTGGTGGAATGAATGAAACATATGATGAAAACAAATTAAAGCTTGTAAGTATACCATATAGATTTGAATCAGGTACTAATAATTTAAGTGCTATTATTGGATTTAGTGAAACAATTAATTATTTAAATGAAATAGGTATGGATAACATTGAAAGACATAATAAATATTTAAGAAAATATTTGATTAAAAGATTAGAAGAAATTCCATATATAAAAATATATAATAAAGATTGTGAAGGAAGTAGTGTAATAATAAATATAGATGGTATTTTATCAGGTGATTTAGGATTATATTTAAATACTAAAAGAATATGTGTAAGAAGTGGAAAACATTGTTCGAAAATGGGTGACAATAAAGATGATACCGTTAGAATAAGTTTATACTTTTACAACACATATGAAGAAATTGATTATTTAATTGATGTTTTAAAAGATAAAAAAGCAATATATGAATATTGTGAATAGTTTTGTTAATTGAAACTTAATATATATTAAATAAAAATTATCAAATAAAACAATTAATAATAAATTAAAAATACTAAAAGAATAATTAATTTTTAGTATTTTTAATTGTATAGAATATTTATAATAGAAATTTTATAAATTGTTTATTAATTGATAAATTGTTCATGAAAGGAGGAGATATGCTTAATCAAGTTGTACTAGCAGGAAGACTTGTAAGTAATCCTGAAATAATAACTACAGATAATAATAAAAAGAAAACACTAGTAACTGTTGCTGTACCTAGAAGTTATAAAAATACAAATGGTGAATATGACACAGACTTTATAAGATGTATTTTATGGAACGGAATAGCTGAGAGTACATGTGAGTATTGTAAAAAAGGAGATATTGTTGGAGTAAAAGGAAGACTACAGACATCAAATTACGACAAAGATGGAGAAACTAAATATGCTATGGATGTTATAGCGGAAAAAGTATCATTCTTATCTACAAAAAAACCTATGGAAGAAGAATAAAATCTTCTTTTTTTAATAGATATAATTATAAAAAAAAGATTTGAGTTAAAATTGGCGGTACATAAGTAAAACTTATGTGGTGAATAACTCAAATCTATTTATATTATAAATTAATAATTATTATTTGTAAATACTATTTTATAATTTTTGCAAATAATGTATAATTATTATAGGAGATAGGATATGAATGCAGAATTAATAATAAATAAAAAGGAAAACAATGAAAAATTATCATATAAAGAAATTGAATATATGGTTAATTCTTATGTTAAAGAAAAAATAAATGATAATGTAATGAGTAGATTTATTATGGAGATTTATAATAATGGGCTATCTATGGAAGAAACATGTTATCTTACAGATGTTATGATAAATAGTGGAGAAACAATAAATTTAAGCAAAATTAATAAACCTGTTGTTGATAAACATTCTAGTGGAGGAATAGGCGATAAAGTATCTTTATTAATAGCTCCGATCGTTGCTTCTTTAGATGTATGTGTACCTAAAATGAGTGGAAGAGGTCTAGGAATCACCGGAGGAACAGTTGATAAACTTGAAAGCATTAAAGGGTATAAATTAAATCTTTCAAGAGAAGAATTTATTAAAGAACTAAATGAAGTAGGGTGTGCTGTAATAAGCCAAAGTGAATCAATAGCTGTTGCTGATAAAAAAATATATGCTTTAAGAAATGAAATAGGAGCTGTAGATTCAATACCATTAATAGCAAGTTCAATAATGTCAAAAAAGATAGCAAGTGGAGCAAATTATATAGTAATAGATTTAAAAGTAGGCAAAGGTGCATTTATGAAAGATATTAAAAATGCAACTAAACTTGCTAAAACAATGATTGATATTGGAGCATATTATAATAGAAAAGTTGTATGTGTTTTAACTGATATGAATAATCCTTTAGGAACTCATATAGGCAATGCTTTAGAAGTAGAAGAAACATTAGATTTTTTCAATAATAGTTATGATAAGAGATTATATGATATTGTTACATATATTGCATCAGAAATGGTAAGTATAGGTAAAAATATTTCATTAAAAGCTGCAAATATTAAAGTAAAAGAAACAATTAAAAATGGAAAAGCAAAAAACAAATTTTATGAATGGATTAAATATCAAAAAGGTGATTTATCAAAATTTAATATAATAGCTAAAAAATATATTGTTACATCAGATAAAAAAGGATACTTAAATGAAATAGATGCAAATAATTTAGGTAAATTAGTATTTGATTTAGGTGCTGGCCGTAAGAAAAAAACAGATAAAATAGATTATAATGTTGGATTTGTAATTAACAAAGCTTTAGGATCAAAAATAAATATAGGAGATATTTTAGGAGTTATTTATTATAAAAAAGAAGTAGCTGATATGGAAAATAGAGTTAGAGAATCATTTATTATAAATAGAAATAAAAAAAGAATACATAATATAATTATTAAAGTTGTAAAATAGAATAATTATTTATTAATACATACATAATAATATTAAAGGAGAGATTAATATGACTAGATATATTTATTTAGTAGTAGTATTATCTTTCTTTTCTTTTATAAAAGTAAATGCATTAGATAATATTAATATAAATAATGAAACTTTAAGTCCTTTATTTAATAAAGATATTTATATATATAATTATTATACTAATAAAGATAATATTAAAATTTCTATTAATAAATCAAGTAATGAAATTGTAAGTGGATATGGTTACTATGAAGTTAAAAATGGCTTGAATGAATTCTTTGTTATTAGTAACAATATAAGTTATAAGATTAATGTATATAAAAATTATACTAAAGATAGTAATAGTATAGCTTCTTTTAAATCTCTAAAAATTGATAATTATGATATTGAATTTAGTAATGATATTTTTGAATATTATATTAATGATTTTAATGACTCAAAATTAAACATTAGTTATGAGGTTGATAGTTCTTCGTCTATAGTTAAAATATCAGGTAATGGAGACTTTAAAAGTGGTAATAATGATGTAATTTTATTAATAGAGTCATATGATAAAAAAGTAATAAATAAATATATTATTCATGTTAATATTACAAAAGAAGTTTTTAAAGAAATAAAAAAAGAAAAACAATTATCATATACTCAAAAAGAAATAATAATAATAATTATAGTTATTATTTCTTGTTCATTAATTATATATGTATATTATCTATTGTTTATAAAAAAGATATTTTAATAAAGAACTTTATATTCTTCAAAAGTAATTTTTTGATTATGTATTATTGTTGCAACATCAACTCCAACATATCTATAATGCCATGGTTCATAACCATATCCAGTAATATATTCTTTACCCTCAGAATATCTTTCAATAAATCCATATTTATAAGAATTATTGATTAACCATGTATACTCTTTAGTATTTTTAAAACTTTCCTCAACAGAATTAACATCAACAGCAAATCCAGTTTGATGTTCAGAATGACCTGGTTTAGCAGAGTATATTAGAGCATGCTCAATTCCATTGTTCTTAGTTGATCTATTAAATAAATATTCTTGAGTAGATTCTGTTCTATATGCTGAAACTATTCTTAATGATAAGCCTTCTTTTTTTGCTGCATCATACATAGTTTTATATGCTTCAAAGGCTAAACTTTTTAATTTGGCACCATTATAACTAGCATAACTGCCAAGAGATACTAAATCATTAGCTTCATAATTATTAGGCAATTTATAATATTTATTTACTAATACTAATATATCATCATAATTAGTTACTTCAGTAATATTAGTATAAAATTCTTGATCTAAACCAATTTCAACGTATGTTACTATATCTTTTTTTTCATATTTAGTATTATTATCATAAGTTTCATATCTATCGAGATGATCTATATTAAATATTTTAGATTCTTTATATTCAAGTAATGAATCATATTTTTTACTAAATAATTTATTCCTTATTGTTTCATCATCAAATTGTTTCTTAATATCGTTTATTTCATCTTCTGAATAGCCTAATGCCTCTAATTTATCATGAATAATATCTATTCCAATAATATCATTTCCACTAATTTTTTCACAATATATTTTGCAAAGCAAATAGCCTCCACCTATAATTATAGCTCCTATTAAAACTATACATAAATCTTTTAAAACTCTTTTCATTTATTTCTCCTACAAATATTATATAACAAAGCAATAAAAAAAACACCAATTATTTAGCTAAAGAACTAATAATTAGTGTTCATTATATTATATGTTATATTTTTAATAAATTGATTACTTTATTATAATTTATTTTAATAAATTTTAATAAAATCATTACTATAATACTTAATAATACTCCTAAAACAGCATCAATAAATACATGTTGCTTAATAAATAAAGTACAAGGAATAACTAATAATGAGAATAATATTAAAAATAATTTTAAATATTTATTTAGTTTATCGCATTTAATAAAATAAATTACCCATGTAAATGCAACAGCACAATGAAGACTAGGAAGACAATTTAAAGCAGGAGTATCAATCTTATATATAAGGTTAATGATTTCATTTATAATATTATCATTTGCTAATACGGGTCTAATTATATATGTAGGATACATTATAAATATTATGTCTGCTAAAACAGATATTAATAAATAAGATATTGTATATTTAATAAATAAAGTTTTGTCACTTTTATAAAAAATTAAAGGTGCTACAAGCAATAAAATATACCACCCAGCATAGGGAATAATAGAATATGATATAAATGGAATATGATTATCAATATCATTTCCTACTATTACATAATTTGTATTAATATTTTTAGCTAATAGATATAATAATGATTGTAAAATTACACACGATAATGTTATTAAAATTATTTTGTATTCTTTCTTCATAAAATTTCCTCATATACAATTATACAATTATTTATTAATTTTAACTAGCAAAATATCTTATTTTAATATATAATTTACTTGGTGAAGTTTATGAAAAAGCAGACTATATGTTTGGTAGGAAGACCAAACACAGGAAAAAGTACATTATTTAATAGAATAGTTGGTAAAAGAATTTCTATTATAGAGGATACTCCAGGAGTTACAAGAGATAGAATCTATTCTACAGCATCATATGATAATATTCCATTTTATTTAATAGATACCGGAGGTATCGATTTAAGTGATGGGGTATTTAACGAAGAAATTAAAATGCAAGTTGAAATAGCTATTGAAGAGAGCAATACTATTGTTTTTGTAGTAGATGCTAAAGATGGACTTACAACAAATGATTTAATGATTAGAGATATGCTAAAAAAATCAAGAAAGAATATAGTAGTAGCTATTAATAAAATAGATAATAAGACAGGTGAAAATAATATATATGAATTTTATTCGTTAGGATTTAATGAATATTTTAATATATCTGCCGAACATGGAACTGGCGTTAAAGAATTATTAAAATACATTACTAATGGTTGTGAAGAAGGTTATGAAGATGAAGATGAAAATGTAAAATTATCTGTTATTGGAAGACCAAATGTTGGTAAGAGTAGTTTAGTAAATGCATTATTAAACGAAGAAAGAGTAATAGTAAGTAGTGAAGCTGGTACTACAAGAGATGCTATTGATACGTATTTTACATATCAAAAGCAAGAATATACTTTAATAGATACAGCTGGTCTTAGAAAAAAAGGCAGAATTTTTGAAGCAGTTGAAAAGTATAGTTTATTAAGGAGTATGAAAGCAATAGATAGAAGTGATGTTTGTATTCTAGTATTAGATGCTGAAACTGGAATAGTTGAGCATGATAAACATATTGCTGGATATGCTTTAGAAGCAGGAAAACCTACAATAATTGTTGTTAATAAATGGGATACGATAGAACAAAGTAATACTATATTTGATGAATGGAATAAAAAGTTAGACAATGAATTCCAATTTATGACATATGCTAAAAGAGTATTTTTAAGTGCTAAAACAAAAAAAAGAATTCATACTTTAATGCCCGAAGTTATAGAATCTTATAATAATTCTTGTAAAGAAATTAAAACAAGCATTATTAATGATGTTATAAGAAATGCATTTATAGAAACACCACCACCATCATATAAAGGTCGTAAATTAAAAATTTATTTTGCACATCAATCAAGTATTAAACCTCCAAGGTTTGATATAGAAGTTAATTCAAAAGGATTAGTACATTTTTCATATTATAGATATTTAGAAAACAAAATAAGAGAGAACATAGATTTTAGTGGTACTCCAATATTAATTCAATTTAAAAATAAAGGCGAGAAAAATTTGTAATTTTCTTGCTTTTTTTAAGAAATATTTGTATTATTAAAAAGTATGAGTAAAGTAGTTAATAAAGAAAAAAACAAGAAAGGTGAAACATGGAAATACATAAAAAAATGTATTCCATATTTTATGTTAGAAAAAAAATCATTATTTATATTGCTGTTTTTAAGTATTGTTTTATCTGTTGTAAGTGCATTCTTTCCAGCTTTAGCAGGTAGAATATTAAATTTAATAACAGAAGGAAAATTAGAAAACACTATAATGTTTTCTGTAATTTGTTTGGCAATATTCTTAGTTTATGACTTTGTTGATTCCACAATATTTAGAATGTCATTTATAAAAGTTCAAAATACAGTAAGTAACACATTAAAAAAAGACGTATTAAATGCATATTTTGACATAGAAAATAAAGAATTAATAAAAACTCCAAGTGGTGTATTTATTACAAGAGTGACACAAGATCCTGGAAATATTACAAATGCATTTAATTCAATTAGAAACAATATAGCAACAATACTATCTAATTTATTTGTTGTTTTTTATGTAATGTATTTAAATTTTGTGTTAGGAATTATAGTAGTAATTGGTACAATACTTGTATATCTAATTGAAAAATATGCTATGAACAAATGGAATGTATACATGAAGAGAAGAAATAAAGATAGAGATAAAAATACTAGCTTAGTAACCGAAGGAATAAAGGGTATACACGATATTAAACTTTTAAATATAACTAATTATTTTAAAGATAAGTTGTCATATGGCTTAGACTCAATGACTGATGATAATTATATAAGTAGTAAAAAAGATTCAATATATACTTTTTATAGAGAGATAACAGTTGATATATTTTCAATTATTGTTGTTATATTATCAATATACTTTGTAAAGTTTAATGTAATGACAGTTTCTGCAGTAATAACATTATTTATGTATAGAAGTAGATTATTTACATCTGTATTATATATAGCATGGAGTGAAAGAAACTTAAAAGAATTTTTATTATCAGCAAAAAGAATATTTGAAGTAATAGATGGAAAGACTTTTGAAAAAGAAAAATTTGGTAATAAAAGAGTTAATGAATTAAAAGGAAATATAGAGTTTAAAAATGTATATTTTAATTATAAAAAAGAAGATGTATTAAAAGGAGTAAATTTCAAAATAAATGATAAAGATACTGTTGCTATAGTTGGAAGAAGCGGTAGTGGAAAAACAACAATTATTAATTTATTAGATAGATTATATAAATATAATAGGGGAAGAATATTAATTGATGGATATGACTTAAACGATTTAGATAAATATTCTATTAGAAATAATATAGCTGTTATACCTCAAGATCCATATTTGTTTAATGTAACTATTAAAGAAAACTTAAAAATGGTTTCTGCTGATTCAAATCTTAAACAAATACAAAATGTTTGTAAAATATGTGAAATACATGATTATATAATGACACTTCCTAAAAAATACAATACTTTAATAGGTGAGGGTGGAGTAAATTTAAGTGGTGGAGAGAAACAAAGATTAGCTATAGCAAGAGCTCTTTTAATGAAAACAAATATCATCTTATTTGATGAAGCAACAAGTGCTTTAGATAATGAAACACAGGCAAATATTCAAAAAGCAATAAATAATATTAGTAGTGAATATACAATGCTTATTATTGCACATAGATTAACTACAATTAAAGATTGTAATAAAATAATTGTAATTGATAAAGGAAAGGTAATTGGAATTGGTACACATAGCGAGCTTTATAAAAATAATGAAGTATATAAGACTTTATATGAAAATGAATTGAAAAAATAATTGTTTAATATTAAAATGTATGTTATTATTAATAATATAAATAGGAGGAAAATATGGAAGATAAAAAGTTTTTACCAATAGGAAGTATAGTAATATTAAAAAATGCAACTAAAAAAATAATGATTTCTGGTTATTGTTCAATGACACCGGAACATAAAGGAGAACTATTTGATTATACAGGATGTTTATATCCAGAGGGATTATTATCATCAGACCAAGTATGCTTATTTAATAATGATCAAATAGATAAAGTGTTTTATGAAGGATATACTGATGATGAATCTAAAGAGTTTCATAAAAAACTTATAGAAAATTATCCGAAAATTGTTGAACTTGCAAAAAGTGAGAAATAAAGTTCGTAATAAATTAAAGGTAAAGTCTTTAATTTTTTTGTATTTTAATATTTTTTATTGACAAACATATATTTTAATGATAAGATTAACTAGATTTTGAGTTTTCTCTTGTAGAAAACTTTATAAAAATTATATTATGATACACCTGGTATTGTGTATGGAAGGGAGATTAAAATATGCCTACAATTAATCAATTAGTTAGAACTAAAAGAGGACAAAAAGTTAAAAAAAGCAAAAGTCCAGTATTAGGTATTGGATTCAATTCTAAGGATAAGCTTAAAACAACTAATGCATCACCACAAATGCGTGGAGTATGTACTCGTGTTTCTACTAAAACTCCAAAAAAACCAAACTCTGCTTTAAGAAAAGTAGCAAGAGTAAAGTTAAGTAATGGATATGAAGTTACTTGCTATATTGGTGGAGAAGGTCATAACCTACAAGAACATAGCGTTGTTCTTATAAGAGGTGGACGTGTAAAAGATTTAATTGGTGTTCGTTATCATATTGTTCGTGGTACATTAGATACTGCTGGTATTGATAAAAGACGTCAAGGAAGAAGTAAATATGGTACTAAGAGACCTAAATAATAAATTAATCTAGAAAGGAGAATAATTATGCGTAAGAGACAAGCTACAAAAAGAGATGTTTTAGCAGATCCAATATATAGTTCTAAAATGGTTACTAAATTAATAAATAGTATCATGCAAGATGGTAAAAAAGGAACTGCACAAAGAATACTTTATGACGCATTTGACATAGTTAAAGAAAAAACTAAAAAAGATCCAATGGAAGTATATAATCAAGCTTTTGAAAACATTAAACCTGCTTTAGAAATTAAAAGTAGAAGAGTTGGTGGAAGTAATTATCAAGTTCCAATGGAAGTAAGAGATGATAGAGCTCAAGCTTTAGCACTTAGATGGTTAGTACAATATGCTAAAAATAGAAGTGGTAAAGGAATGGCAGAAAAATTAGCTGCCGAAATTATAGATGCTTCAAATAATACAGGTGGAGCATGTAAGAAACGTGAAGATACACATAAAATGGCTGAAGCAAATAAAGCATTTGCTCACTATAGATGGTAAGAAGGGAGAAAGTATATGGCGTGTGACGTAACAATTGATAAACTTCGTAATATTGGTATTATGGCTCATATAGATGCTGGTAAAACTACATTTACGGAACGTGTTCTATTTCATGCAGGAAAAATTCATAAAATTGGTGAAACACATGATGGTGCAGCACAAATGGATTGGATGGATCAAGAAAAAGAAAGAGGTATTACAATAACTAGTGCAGCTACAACTGTTCACTGGAAAGAACATAGACTTAATATTATTGATACCCCAGGACACGTAGACTTTACTATCGAAGTATCTCGTAGTTTAAGAGTATTAGATGGTGCTATTGCACTTATAGATGCTCAAAACGGAGTTGAAACTCAAACTGAACAAGTTTGGAGACAAGCAAATGAATGGGATGTTCCTAGAATGATATTTGCTAACAAAATGGATAAAATGGGAGCAAATTTTAAGTATAGTCTTGAATCTGTTAAAGATAGACTTACTGATGATGCTGTTGCTATTGAATGGCCAATAGGAGCTGAAGATAACTTTAATGGTGTTATAGATTTAGTTACTATGAAAGCATATCATTATCATGGAGATGAACATGAAACTACTGATGAAATAGAAATTCCTGCTGATTTAAAAGATTTATGCGAAGAAAAAAGAACAGAATTAATTGAAAAAGCAGCTGATTTTGATGATAAGTTAATGGAAGACTATTTAGAAGGAAAAGAAGTAAGTGTAGAACAAATTAAGAAAGCAATTCGTGTAGGAGTTCTTGCTACTAAATTATTTCCAGTTCTAGTAGGTTCTGCAAAAGGAAATATGGGTGTAAAATTAGCACTTGATGCTGTTATTGATTATTTACCAGCACCAACTGATATTCCTGCTATTAAGGGAGTAGATTTACATGATAATCCTATTGAAAGACATGCTAGTGATAGTGAACCATTCTCTGCACTTGCGTTTAAAGTTATGAATGATCCATTTGTTGGAAACTTAACATTCTTTAGAGTATACTCTGGTGTACTAAAAAGTGGTAGTTATGTAATGAACTCTGATAATGGCGAAAAAGAAAGAATCGGAAGAATTCTTCAAATGCATGCTAATACTAGAAAAGAGATAACTGAAGTATATGCTGGTGAAATAGCTGCTGCTGTTGGTCTTAAAGATACAACTACAGGAGATACTCTATGTGATGAAAAGAGTCAAGTTATTTTAGAAAAAATGACATTCCCAGAACCTGTTATTCAACTTGCTATTGAACCAAATTCAAAAGCAGATCAAGAAAAAATGGGTGTTGCTCTTCAAAAGTTAGCTAAAGAAGATCCTTCATTTAGAGCAAGTACTGATCGTGAAACTGGTCAAACACTTATTGCTGGAATGGGAGAACTTCATTTAGATATTCTAGTTGATAGAATGAGAAGAGAATTTGGTGTAGAAGCTAAAGTAGGTACTCCTCAAGTTGCATATAGAGAAACTATTAAAGTTGCTGGTGATTGTGAAGGTAAATATATTAAACAATCAGGTGGACGTGGACAATACGGTCATGTTTGGGTTAAATTTGAACCTAATAAAGACGCTGGCTATGAATTTGTAGATGCTATTGTTGGTGGAGTAGTTCCTCGTGAATATATTCCAGTTATTGATAAAGGTTTACAAGAAGCACTTGCTGGAGGTATTTTAGCAGGTTATCCTATGATAGATGTTAAATGTACATTATTTGATGGTTCATATCATGATGTAGATTCTTCAGAAATGGCATTTAAAATTGCTGCATCTATGGCATTAAAAGAAGCTAAGAACAAGTGTCAACCTATTATTTTAGAACCAATTATGAATGTAGAAGTAGTTGTTCCTGAAGAATTTATGGGTACAGTTATGGGAGATTTAACTTCTAGAAGAGGAAGACCACTTGGTAATGAAAGTAGAGGAAGAGATATAGTTATTAGAGCTACTGTTCCACTTTCAGAAATGTTTGGTTATACTACTACATTACGTAGTAATACTCAAGGAAGAGGAACTCATCAAATGATATTTGATCATTACGAAGAAGTTCCAAAGAATATCGCTGAAGATATTATTAAGAAAAATAGTGTAAATTAATTTATACTATGTTTTGCAAAAATGTTTATTTATACTTGAAAAATATTCAAGTATT
>CAZJEW010000021.1:20988-23077 GCA_964545285.1 uncultured Clostridium sp. | reverse complement strand
AGCCGATTCAGGTTACTTAACAAGAAGACTTGTAGATGTTGTTCAAGATATAATTGTTCGTGAAGAAGATTGTGGTACTATTCAAGGTATTGAAGTAAGTGCATTTACTGATGAAAAGAGTGGTGCTGTAATTGAATCATTCAAAGAAAGAATTATTGGTAGATATTCTAATCAAAAAGTTATTAATCCTGAAACTAAAGAAGTATTAGTTGATAAAGGTGCATTAATTACTGAAAGAATAGCTAATAAAATAGAAAAAGCTGGAATAACAAGTATGGAAATAAGAAGTGTTCTTACTTGTAAGTGTGAAAATGGTGTATGTCAAAAATGTTATGGACTTAACCTTGCAACTGGAAATGTTGTTGAAGTTGGTGAAGCTACAGGTATTATGGCTGCTCAATCTATTGGTGAGCCAGGTACTCAGTTAACAATGCGTACATTCCATACTGGAGGTGTTGCATCAGCAGCAGATATAACTCAAGGTCTTCCAAGAGTTGAAGAACTATTTGAAGCAAGAACTCCAAAAGCAAAAGCAACTATTGCTGAAATAGATGGAAAAATTACTAAAATTACTGATGAAAAATCAAGATTTAAAATATATATTACTAATGATATTGAAACTCGTGAACATGTATCTCAATATAATGCTAAATTAAGAGTAGAAAAAGGTGATATGGTTCATGCAGGAGAAGCTTTAACAGAAGGAAGTGTTGCTCCTAAAGAATTATTAGCAGTTACTGATCCAACTACTGTTGAAGAATATATTTTAAAAGAAATTCAAAAAGTTTATAAGAGTCAAGGTGTTGATGTTTCTGATAAACATGTTGAAACTGTTGTTAAGAGAATGATTAATAAAGTAAAAGTTATTGATCCAGGAGATACTGATTTAGTTGAAGGATTAACTATTCCTTTAAGACAATTTGCTGAAATAAATAAACCAATTATTTTAGAAGGAAAAGTACCTGCTACTGGAAAACCATTGATGCTTGGTATAACTAAGGCATCCTTGGAAACAGATTCATTCTTATCAGCTGCTTCATTCCAAGAAACTACAAGAATATTAACTGATGCTGCTACTCGTGGTAAAGTCGATATGCTAAAAGGACTTAAAGAAAATGTTATTCTTGGTAAACTAATACCTGCTGGTACTGGTGCAAAAGAATACAACAATATAGAAGTAATGCTTAAAAATGAACTTTTAGATGATGATGCTTCTGAAGTATTAGAAGAAAAATTTATGGTAGATGGTGCTACTGATGAGGTGGAAGCTCCAACTGAACTTGAGAGTGAAGATACATCTATTATTGATTAAATCGTACCAATCGTACGATTTTTTTGTGAATTTATATTTTAAATTAGTTGACTTGATATTCAAATAATAGTATATTAGATATAAGTAGAGTAGAGGTGAACATATGTCAAATATTATTTATAAAGAAGATGTTAACAATGTTAAAACATTAATTACTGGGTTTACTGAAAAAGATATAGACGATAATACACAATTATTAGCATTAATTAATAAATATGTTGAAGAAAGCGAGTCAGCAGGACTTACAGGAGATGGTTATGATGCAACAAGAAGATATCTAAAAGCTTTGTATGTTTCTTTATTAGAAAGAAGAAAATCAATTAATAGTGAGTTAGCATCCGGTGTTGCTTCAGCTACTAGTAGTATGAATTCTTTTATGGGTAGTGATAGCGTTCTTGATGATTCAAAATTGTCTGATTTACAATCTTCATTATCAAAAGCACAAAGTTCATTGAACGAATGCAATAGATTAATAAATCAACAAACCTCATCAGGAGAAGCGGCAGATAGTTTTTTGTATTCTAACAGAAGACTTTATGGTGAGCAAGTAAATTATCTTAATAAACAAATAAAAAAATTAATTGATTTACCAACTACAGATGCTAGCATATATACTAGTAATATTCTTCCTGTTGAAAATCTAGTTATTCAGTTTGCTTCTGATATTGATGGTATTGAATGTTTAAATGCAGAAGTAAGTACTGAAGCTACAGATACAGGAGGAACTACTGGCAGTCCAAGTGGAGGAACTACTGGCAGTCCAAGTGGAGGAACTAC
>CAZJEW010000021.1:0-20888 GCA_964545285.1 uncultured Clostridium sp. | reverse complement strand
GGTGGAACTGTAGTTACACCAGAAACACCAACAAATAATAAAACAACAGAAGAAATAAGAAAGTCTATTATTGCTGCTGCATCATCCCTTATCGGAATGACTAGTGCACAATTAGCAGCTGATACTTCTAATGGGGTTTATTCTGTTGATAATTATCAGACGGATGAAATATGGAACGCTAAATTTGTTAGTGATGTTATTAGAAGAGATCCAACCGCTGCTAAATTGTTAGAAGAATATTACAGCAATACTAAATATTCAGATCCATATAATTCTGCAGATGAATTACTTGATTATTCTATGAATTCTGATTCTAATATTGAATTCAATTGGAGCGATGGCTCAATTAAGACAATAGCAGATTATAATAAAGAAAGTGGATTTGATGAAGTTACATATAAATCATATACTCCTCAAGAGGGAGATGTAGTATTTCTAGATTCAAATGATACTGATGGAACATTTAAAGGTAATACATCAGATGTATCATCAGTAGATAGAGTTGGTATTGTTGAAAGTGTAAGTACTGTAACTGATGCTGATGGAAACAAGAAAACAGTGGTAACTGTAATTGAAGGTGATAGTAATTCATCTGATCCTAATTCAAGTACAGTTGTGAGAAAAACATATGATTTAGATTCAAAAGAAATATTAGGATATGGTACTGTAAAAGATTATGATGAAAAAACAAATACATCAAATAATCTAAATGGAACTCAAAATGGTATTAAAGATCCAATTGAGCAAACTAAACCTGATGATTCTTCTATATACTTAAAAGATGGTGATTCAGTAGGAAATGTTAATGGAGAAACTGGAGCGACTGTTGATTCAGAAGGTGTTCAAAGAGATGCTGATGGAAACGTAATTGGTGAAACAAAATTAGATAGTAATAGTGATGGAAGTTATATAGTTAATGAGGATGATATTCCTTCTTCTGATACAAAAATTCAAGCACCTGAAGAAGTTAATGAAACTGTAGATATGGATGATTATAATAAAAAAACAGGAGAAGAATTTTCGGATTTTGATTCTGATCAAATTGATTGGGATTGGGAAAATATTGATAATTAGCAGAAATTCTTATTTCTGCTTTTTCTTTTAAGTAAAATTTGCTATAATTTAATAGGTGAATACAATATGTTTGAAAATTTAAGTGAAAGATTAAGTAAAGTTGTAAGTAATATTAAATCTCATGGTGTAATAAATGAAGTTAATATCTCTGATATGATGAGAGAAATAAGATTATGTTTATTAGAGTCAGATGTTAATATTAAAATAGTAAGAGAATTTACAGACAGAGTTAAAGAAAAAGCACTTGGTGAAGAAGTTAAAAAAAGTATTAAACCCGGTGATTTATTTGTTAAGATTCTTAGAGATGAACTTATCGATTTATTAGGTGGTGATAATGCTCCTTTAAGTGTTAATAATAATCCTAATATTGTTTTATTATGTGGACTTCAAGGAAGTGGAAAAACCACAGCAATTGGTAAAATAGGAAATTTAGTAAGAAAAAAATATAATAAAAAGCCTTTATTTATAGCATGTGATATTTACAGACCTGCCGCTATTGACCAATTAAAAACAATTGGAAAAAGTCTTAATATTGAAGTTTATAGTGAGAATAGTAATAATGCTGTAGAAATAGCTCAAAATGGAGTTAAATATGCAAAAGAAAATGGATATAACTATATATTAATAGATACTGCTGGAAGATTGCAAATAGATGAAAAATTAATGGATGAATTGTCTGATATTTATTGTGCAGTTAATCCAACCGAAACATTATTAATAATAGATGCTATGATGGGCCAAGATGCTATTAATGTTATAAATGGTTTTAATGATAAATTAAAATTAACTGGATGTATCTTAACTAAAATGGATGGAGATACTAAAGGTGGAGTTGCATTGTCAGTTAGACATTTAACTCATATTCCAATAAAATTAATTGGTGATTCTGAAAAATTAGATGGTTTAAGTGAATTTTATCCCGATAGAATGGCTGATAGAATACTTGGTAGGGGAGATATTCTTTCAATTATTGAAAAAACAGAAAATGAACTTAATAATGATGAGATGATTAGTACTGCAAAGAAAATGCAAAAAGGGAAATTCGATTTAGAAGATTTTTTAACTACTATGAAACAAATAAAAAAATTAGGCCCACTTGAAAATATTATTAAATTATTACCAGGAGCATCAAAAATGGGATTGAATAATGTAAATATTGATCCAAAAGTTATGCATAGAGTAGAAGCTATAATATTATCAATGACAATAGATGAAAGAAAAAATCCTGATATAATTAAGGCTTCTCGAAAAATTAGAATAGCTAATGGATGCGGACAAAAAGTTGAAGATGTTAATAGATTATTAAAACAGTATGAACAAATGAAAGTAATGATGAAACAAATGAATAGTGGTAAATTAAAATTTTAATTTATTGACTATTTATAAGAATAATAGTATATTTAATATATATAATAATAGGAGTTTACTATGCAAAATAAAACTAAAATAGCTGACAATACTATAGAAAGTAGCAATATCAATCATAGTGAAATAAGTAGTAATAAGAAAAAATCTAGATTAGATATTGATATTGAAAAAGAAAAAAAATTAATTTCATTTTTAGAAGAATTAAATGATAGAAGTATAGAAGTAAATAAAAATTTTAATAAATGTTTAGAACTATTATCTCTTTCTATAAGAGGTGATGAAACAAATAGACAAATTGATGAGTTTTTAGATAATAACATTACATCTATTGCTGCAATGAATGAAACTATTGAAACAGCAAAAGAAGATGCTAAAAATAGACTTAATCATTTATATATAGAAAAGGATGAACAATATTAATAATTAATAGAATAAAGGGGAAATATGGAAATAATATTAATTAAATCACAAAGATTATATAATTATCCATTTCCAACAATTAATATAGGAGAGTATTGGGTAAATGATTTTGATGAAAATGAAATCGAAAGAAATCTTGTATGTTTAAAAAGAAATGGAAATGATTTATATATTGAAAGCAATGAAAATTGCGAAGTTTTTGATTTAAATAATAAAATAGATAAAGAAATTTTAGTTATTAATAAGTTTTATCTTTTAAAAATAAGAAATAATAATAAATTGTCTCAAGCATTTTTATATGTTTGTGAACAAAATGATCCTAATTATGTAGTATATGAATTTACTAATGATGGAGAATATTCAATTGGAAGTAGTGAATCCTCTTCAATAGTTTTAAATAATGACTATGTTAAGCCAGAACATGCTATTTTAAAAAGAAGTAATGGATTATGTTATGCTAACCCTATTGATACACAATATGGAATATATCTTAATAATGAAAGAGTAATAAATAGTGATGAACATATAAATAATGGTGATATATTATTTATTATGGGTTATAAAATAATAATATTGGGAAATTATTTAATAATAAATAATAATAATGATAGTGTTATAGTTAATAGTCCTTTGTTGCAGAAGAGTTCTCTCCCAACATATGATGAGGAATTAATACAATCTGTGGAAGATGATAATGCTGTTTTATTTACTGAACAAGATTATTTTTCAAGATCTCCAAGGTTTGTAACTTCTATTGATGAAGAAGATATAGTAATATCTCCTCCTCCTGGTAAAAATATTAAAGAAGAAAATAGTTCACTATTAATGACTATTGGACCTACAATTACAATGGGAATGTCTTCTTTAGTAACTGGTTTTACTGCTGTTAATAATGTTGTAAACAAAGATTATTCTTTTGTACAAGCATTACCTTCTTTATTAATTTGTACAGCTATGCTTGTTAGTACTTTTGTGTGGCCTACATTATCAAGAAAAATAAGCAAAAAGAATGCTAAAGAAGGCGAAGAAAAACGTCAAAGAAAATATATTGAATATTTAATTGAAAAAAGAAGAAAAATAGAAAATTTAAAAGTTAGTCAAAGACAAATTCTTTTGGAAAATTTTCCTGAACCTAAAGATTGTGCAACTATAATTGTAAATAAAAAAAGAAATTTATGGGAAAGATTAAGAACTGATAATGATTTTTTAAATGTTAGAGTTGGAACTGGTAATATACCTTTAAAAATCAAATTAAGCTATTCTAGTGAAGATTTTACTATGTCTGAAGATAATCTGAAGGATGAACTAAATAAACTTGTAGAAAGCTCAAAAGAGGTTAAAAACGCACCTGTTACTATTAGCTTAACTGAAAGAAATAAATTGGTTATTATTGGTGAAACTTTATATAAAGAAATGATACTTAAAAGCATTCTATTACAATTAGTTACTAATCAAAGCTATGATGATTTAAAATTAGTCTTTATGATAAATGATAGTACAAGTGATATGTGGCAATCATTTAAGATATTACCTCATACTTGGAGTAACACAAGAGATATAAGATTTTATGCTAATAATTATGATGATATTACTAAATTATCTTTCTATTTAGAACAAGTATTTACATCAAGAAAATATACGGAAAATGATGGGAAAACAACTGAATCCGGAAATGATTATAGAAATGTTAAACCATACTATTTAATAATAGTAGATAATATTAAGAAAAATAAAAATATTGAAATTATTAATAAAATATTAAAAGAGAATAAGAATATTGGATTTGGTTTAATTATTCTTAATGATGGTATCTCAAATTTACCTAATGAATGTAGTGATTTCTTAATGGCATCAGGAGAAAAATCTGCTATAGTACAAAATGATTTAAATAAAGACAATCAACAAGCTTTTGTAATGGATACAATGGGATCAGTAGATTTCCCTCTAGTATGCGAGAAACTATCAAACATTCCTATAAAAGTACCATTAGCATTAGATGAACTAAAAAATTCAATTAGTTTTCTTGAAATGTATAAAGTAGGTAAAGTTGAACAACTAAATGTATTAGATAGATGGATTCAAAATAATCCTGTTAATAGTTTAAGTGTTCCTATAGGTATACATGCTGATCAAGAACTATTTACTTTAGATTTACATGAAAAATTCCATGGACCTCATGGTCTTATAGCAGGAATGACTGGTAGTGGAAAATCTGAGTTTATAATAACTTATATATTATCTATGTGTTTGAATTTTGAACCAAGAGAAGTATCATTTGTATTAATAGACTATAAAGGTGGAGGATTAACTGGTGCTTTTGAAAATAAACTTACTGGTATTAAACTTCCTCATTTAGCTGGTACTATAACAAATTTAGATGCAGCAGAAATAAAAAGAAGTTTAGCTTCTATTCAAAGTGAACTTAAAAGAAGGCAAGAATTATTTAATAAAGCAAAGTTGGATTTAAATGAAAGTACTTTAGATATCTATAAATATCAAAAATTATTTAGAGATGGTTTAATAAAAACACCAATATCACATTTGTTTATAATATCAGATGAGTTTGCTGAACTTAAAACTCAACAACCAGAATTCATGGATCAACTTATTTCAACTGCTCGTATTGGTCGTTCTTTAGGAGTGCATTTAATACTTGCAACTCAAAAACCTAGTGGTATTGTTGATGATCAAATATGGTCTAACTCAAAATTCAAAGTGTGTTTAAAAGTACAAGAAAAGTCTGATAGTATGGATGTTATAAAATGTCCTGATGCTGCTGCATTAAAGAAAGCAGGACGTTTCTATTTACAAGTTGGTTATAATGATTACTTTGCTACAGGACAAGCTGCTTGGGCTGGAGCAATGTATATTCCGAAAGATAAAATATCTAAAACAGTAGATAGAAATTTATCATTTATAAATAATATTGGCGATATTGTAAAAAGTGTTGAAACTGTAAATAGAAAAGAAACAGTAACAATGGGAGAAGAGCTTCCTAATATATTAAAATATATTTGTGCTTCAGCTGAATCAAAAGGATTAGTAGCTGAAAAATTATGGTTAGATAAAATACCTGCAGAAATATATGTATCTGATTTGATTTCTAAATATAGATTTACTTTTAAAAAATGGGATATCCGTCCAATTATTGGAGAATATGATGATCCTAATAATCAAAGACAAGGAATATTAACATTAAATTTTAATAATACTGGCAATACACTAATTTATGGAGCTAGCGGAAGCGGAAAAGAAATAATGTTATCAACGATAATATTTAGTTTAATTATTTCTCATACTTCCGAAGAAATAAATTTTTATATTATAGATTTTGGTAGTGAAATGTTTGGAATGTTTAAGAGTGCACCTCAAGTAGGAGATGTAGTTTACGTTTCAGAAGATGAAAAAATAATAAATCTATTTAATATGTTAGATAGTATATTAGATAATAGAAAAAAACAATTTGTTAATTTCAACGGAGATTTTAACTTATATAATAAAGAAAATAACAAAAAAGAAGCTAGGATAATCGTAATAATTAATAATTATGAAACATTCAATGAAAGTTTTGAAGATTTTGTTGATAGGGTATCATCTTTATCTCGTGAAGGAGAGAGATATGGTATTATGTTTATTATTACAGCTTCAGGAGTAAATGCAGTAAGAGGAAAAACATCTCAAAACTTCTCTCAACAATTATGCTTACAATTTAATAATCCTACTGATTACTCAAGTATTTATGGTTCCACTCATGGAATGGTACCTTCAGAAATAATAGGAAGAGGATTATATAGAACGAATGGTGAACTATATGAATATCAAACAGCATATCCATATAGCTGGAACTCAATAAATTCATTTATAAAAAATATATGTGTGAAATTATCTCAGAATATGACTTATCGTGCTCCAGAGATTGCTATACTTCCAGAACATGTTAGATTAAAGAATGTTGAAAGATATATTAATACATTAAAAGATGTTCCTATTGGAATAGAAAAGGATTCATTAAGAGTATCAACATTTGATTTCTTAAAAAATCCTATCTCGTTAATATCAGCCCAAGATTCTTCTGCTTATGATAAATTTATTCCATCTTTAATTCAAGTATTAAATAAAATCAATAATTTTGATTTATATATATTTGATGCTTCTGAAAATATTCAAAATCATTCTGAATATAAAAATTATTTTTCAACTAATTTTTTAGAAGCTTATAATGTATTAAATACAATATATAATTCATTAGATGAATCTAAAACACATTTATTTTTAATGTATGGATTTGATGCATTTAAAAATGGATTATCAGCAACAGATCAAAAACAATTCTTAAAACTATTATCAAATTTAAAAAACAAAAAAAATATTCATGTAGTTATTATTGATGGAGTATCAAGAATTAAAGCATACGAATATGAAGAATTTTATAGATCTAGTGTTCAACCAACTTATGCTTTATGGATAGGTTCAGGTATATCTGATCAATTTACTATAAAATCATCAACTTATAATAAAATAACGAGATCATTATTAGAACCCGAATTCGGATTTAGTGTTAATAAAGGAACTGCAATATTAATTAAAATATTAGATTTTTACTCAAATGATTAATATATTTTACATTAAAGTGTATATATTTATTTACATATTTTTAAAAAGTTGTTATACTAAAATAGAAAGGTAAGAATAAAAATGGATTTTAGAGTTTATGTTATTATATATGCTCCATTGATTGAAAGAAAATATGAAGTATTAATTCCAATAGATAGAAGAGTACATGAAGTTGTTTCACTATTCGTCAAATCTATTCCTGAATTATCAACCAATTATTATCAAACGCACAAACCAAATATATATAATAAAGTTAATGGTACATTATATGATATGAATTCTATAATAAAAGATTCGAACATTCGAACAGGTACCAGATTATTACTTATTTAAGGAGGTGTAAATATGTCAAGATTTGTTGGTAACCCACAAGCATTAAGAGCAGCAGGAGGAGCAATATTAGAACAAGGAGGTCAATTTAAAAAATTAATTAATTCTTTATATGAAAGAATTGATGAATTAATTAACACTGATTATCCGTCACCAGAAGCTCGTTCAATAGCAACTAGCATTGTTAATCGTAAAGATGTATTAATTCAAATGGCTCAAGTTATTGATGACTATGGTACTTATTGCAATGATGCAAGTACAACTGTATATAATAATCAAGCAGATATTACAGATTCTGTAAGAAGTTAAGGAGAGAAAAATGAGAGATGATGGATCAACAATTATAGATTATCAAGGAGCAAGAGCTGCTGCTGAAGAAATCTATAATATGTCAAAAACAATGGAAGCAATTTTTGATAGTTTCGGAGACCAAATGAAAACTGTTGGAGCTGATGATGTATATCAAGGAAATGCAAGTGAAACATTAGGTCAAAGATTTAGTTCATTAAAACAAAAGTTTGTTTCTTATCAAGAACTTATTAAAAATTTTGCTGATACGTTTAGAGCAGCAACTGATCAAACTGAAAGTATGGAAAATAGACTAGACTCAAAAGCACAAGATTTAGCTGCATAAGATAATTAATAAAAGAGACGAAAGTCTTTTTTTTTAGAAAAAAACTATTGATAATGTATTGATTAAATGATTAATTGTTTTTATAATAACTTATAGTGATATAATAATTAATGTAGAGGTAATAAGATGATAGATATATTTAAGATTAAAAAAGAAAGAAAAAATTTAAAAGTAGAAAACGATAATATATTTTCTAATTATGAAAAGATATCTAAGTATAATATTGATCAAGTATTATCTTCTTTTGATAGTAATATAAATGGATTAACAAATAATAAAGCTAAATCTAAATTAAATATTAACGGACTAAATAAAGTTATTAAAGATGATAAAAAATCTTGGATTTATTTTTTTGTTTTATCATTTAAAGATACTTTTATTTTGATATTATTTGTTCTTGCTACAATTAATTTTTTAATGGGAGATAGATTGGGATCAACAATAATAGTTTCAATAGCTTTTATTAGTGCATTTATTAGATTTATTCAAGAATATTCAGTGTATAAGTTTAATAGAAAATTAAAATCAATGATATATAGTTCTGCTAATGTTTTAAGAGACAATAAAGATAAAAATATTAAAACTGAACAAATAGTAGTAGGAGATATAGTTAAGCTAAATGCAGGCTCAATTATACCCGCAGATCTTTTAATAATAAATAGTCAAGATTTATTTATTAATCAATCAGTATTCACTGGTGAATCTGTTCCAGTTGAAAAATTAAACATAAATAAAGATAATAAAACAATATTTGATATCAGTAATATTTGTTTAATGGGATCTAGTGTTATAAGCGGGGTTGCTACTGGAATAGTTATTAATACAGGATTTAATACTTATTTAGGAGGAATGGGAAAAGAATTAGACTCAAAAAAAGAAATAACAAACTTTGATAAAGGAATGAAATCAATAACAAATCTATTAATAAAATATATGGTAGTAGTATGCTTAGTAGTTTTAATAGTTAATGGTTTAATTAAAAAAAATATAAGTGAAGCAATATTATTTGCATTATCAGTTGCAGTAGGAATAACTCCTAGTATGTTACCAATGATAGTTAATATTAATTTATCAAAAGGAAGTAAATCATTAGCCAAAAAGAAGACATTAGTAAAACAAATTGAATCAATTCAAAATTTAGGAGCTATAGATACTTTATGTACTGACAAAACAAGTACACTAACTGAAGACAATATAACTTTACAAAAATATGTTGATATAAATGGAAATGATGATTCAACTATTATTAACTATGCTTATTTAAATAGTTATTTTGGAACAGGAATGAAAAATTTAGTAGATAGAGCTATATTATCTTATGCAAAAAAGAACAATGTAAGCGATATAGTAAATGATTATGAAAAAATAGATGAGATACCATTTGATTACAGTAGAAAAAAAGCAAGTGTAGTTGTTAAAATTGGAAATAATTATTTAATGACTACAAAAGGTGCATTAGAAGTAATTATTAATTGCTGTACAAAAGTCAAAATAAATAATAAAGTTCAAAATATAACCGATGAATTAATTAATAAAGCAAATATTAAAGCAAAAGAACTAGCTGAAAATGGAATGCAAGTAATAGCCTTAGCAGAAAAAAAAGAATATTCTGGAGTAAATCACTTTAATAAAGAAGATGAAAAAGATATGACTTTTATTGGCTTTGTTGGATTTTTAGCACCAGTTAAAGTTGGTGTTAAACAAACTTTATTAAAATTAAAGAAAGCAAAAGTAAATATTAAAATATTAACAGGAGATAATCAATATGCTACATTAAATGTTTGTAATTTAGTTGGATTAAATGGTAATGATATATTAATAGGTAATGATATAGATAATTATACAGATGAGGAATTACAAAAAAGAATAGAAGAAGTTGATGTATTTGCAAGATTAAATCCATTTCAAAAAGAAAGAATAATAAGACTATATAAACAAAATAATCATGTAGTAGGATACATGGGAGATGGAGTAAACGATGCTCCTTCATTACATCAAGCAGATATAGGAATTTCTGTAAATAGTGCAACTGATATTGCAAAAGAAGCAAGTAATTTAATACTTTTAGAAAAAAATTTAAATGTTGTTTATGATGGAGTAATAGAAGGAAGAAAAGTATATGGGAATATTATTAAATACATGAAAATGGCCCTAAGTGATGATTTTGGAGATGTTTTTAGTATTATGGTAGCAAGTATATTTTTACCATTTTTACCATTATTACCAATTCAAATGTTAATACAAGATTTTATTTATGATTTTTCTCAAATTGGAATCCCATATGATAATGTAGATGAAGAATTTTTAGCTGAACCACATAGATGGAATACTGATAAAATATCTAAATTTATGAAAGTAATGGGTATTACAAGTTCAATAATAGATGTTTTAGCATTTTTAGTATTTTGGTTTATATTTGGATATAATAGTATAGAAAAACAAGCATACTTTCAAACAGCATGGTTTGTAATGTGTTTAATAAGTGAGTTAATGATTATTCATAATGTTAGAACATCGAAAAAACCATTTGTTGAATCATGTGCATCTTTACCTTTATTATTATTAACTTTGTTATCAATAGTTTTAACTATTATTACACCAATTTTATTACATTCAATATCAACATTTAATTTTGTTATATTACCATTTAAATATTATATATATATGACTATATTAATATTACTTTATACTATAGCAGTCACTATAATAAAGAAAATCTATATTAGGAAAAATAATGAATGGTTGTAGATTATAAATAAAGAAACATTCTATTTACCCATACAACTTATAATGTTTATCATAAAATAGCCCTAGTAATTAATGCTAGGGTTGTTTTTTTATGCAATAATATATAATTAGTGAGGCATAATGTCAATATATTTTCTGTAGGAAGAAAGGAGTAATTAATAATGAAAAATGAAATAATTATCTTTGAAAATCAAGATGTAAAATTAGAAGTTAATTTGAAAGAAGAAACTGTTTGGCTAAATACAGAACAAATTGCTAAATTATTTGATAGAGATTATAAACCAATAAGAAAACACATCAACAATATATTAACTGAAGAATTAAAAGATGAAGTGGTTGTCGTAAAATTTGAGAATACCACAGAACATGGAGCAATAAAAAATAAAACTCAAATGCATATTAAAGATTATTATAATTTAGATGTAATAATTAGTGTTGGCTATCGTGTCAAATCAAAAGAGATTTGAATATTTAGAAAAAACAGTTAAGTTAATTGATATAGCTGGTAGAATTGATACTGAATTAAAAGGTAGTGAAGCACAAGAAAAAATAAAAGTTATAAATAATTATTCAAATGCTTTAAATTTACTTGATGACTATGATCATAAAAAAATACCTAAACCTAACGGTACTACTAACAATAAGGTTATTATATATGAAGATTGTATTAAAGTAATTAATAAACTTAAATTTAATAATGATAGTGATTTATTTGCTCTTGAAAGAAATAAAGGACTAAAATCTATTATCGGAACTATATAACAATCTTTTGATGGTAAAGACCTTTATCCAACAACTGAAGAAAGAGCATCTAATTTCTTATATTTAATTATTAAAAATCATTCTTTTATAGATGGAAACAAAAGAATAGGGGCAACTTTATTTTTGTATTTTTTAGAATACTATAGTTTACTTTACAAGAATGGTGAACAAGTTATTGATAACAACACTTTAGTAGCTTTAACACTTTTAATAGCACAATCTAATCCGATAGAAAAAGATATACTGATGGATTTAATAATGAATTTCTTGGTTAATAAGTAATTAAAATCCATCACGAATAGTGCAAAAACAGGGGTACTGTTGCTTTGCAATACAAGGTGGAATAAGCCTCGTTAATGTATTTTAAACATAAAATTGAAAATTCTAATAGGGAAGGCACATCGATTTGTGCAATAGGAATTTTTGTTGTGAAATATAATAAGATAAGTGAGAAAAAATATATTTTAATCAATCCAGAAGAAAAGTTTTCTAAATTAAATAAAAATTAACTGGCATTGATTTTAATATGATAAAAAATAGTTCAAAACTATATGAATGTTGGGATGATATTAACAAATTAATAAAAGACAATATTATTATTGGCCATAATATTCCTTTCTATTGAATAAAAAAATTCCAATCGAAAATCTAGGAGAAAAAATTAGAGCATAATATTTTATAAAATTATGGATTCATAAGAAAAAAGGTTTTATACAAGTAAGATATTTTCAAACTTTTACCTATACATTTTATAATTCTAATCATAAAATAACTATGAAAAGGAGTTGTTATAATGATAGATAATATGGGTATGTATCAAGGATATAATGTTGAAGGGACAGCAAAGGTAAAAGTAACACCCGAGGAAAATAATACATGTAATACAGGATGTCTTCCAATATATGAATGTCCAATTGAAAAATGTGTTCATAGAGAAATAATTCATGAAGTACCTCATGTATGTCCAATAAATACTAAAATTATTAACCATCATATATATAGACATACATATAGTCCTTGTTATACATGTACAGAAGAAAATGAAGTATGTAATATTAATGAAGGATGTTGTAATAAATATATGTAATATAAAAGACTATATAGAATAGTCTTTTTATTTAATTTAATTATTATAAAAAATATAATAATTATTTATAGTGACTTTTTGAGATATTTTTAGTAAAATTATTATGGGTGATTATGTATGATAGATAGTTATTCGTTAGAAGAAGTTAAAAATAGTGATATGTTTTTATTAAGTTCTGATTTATCTGAAGAGGAACTTGATAATTTTAGATATATGAAAAGCGAGGTATCTTTAGTTATAGAACCTCCTAATTATTTAGAATATAATGAAGTAATTAGTCAAAAAGAATACTTTATACAAGTATTAGCAATTATAAATGCTTTGAGGAAATACAACAAAAAAGCAAAAATATTAATAGATTTTATTTCTAGAAAAGATTTAAATGAGAGTGGTATTTTAGATGAAGAAGGCAATGGTATTACATTAATCATTGGAGATGATGGATATCAATATAATGTTGAAGAATACATTGAAGAGGAAAAGAAACTAAATGAATTAGTAGAAAGCATTAAAAATAGTAATATGTCCCCTTTAGAAAAGTTTTTAGCAGTATATAATAAAGTAACACATTATATGCCATATAAGGGGGACGGAACAAATGGCGATAAATCAAGAAGAATAAGATATATTTTAAATGGTGATTTAATTGTTTGTACTGGATTTTCTAGATTGTTATGTAACCTTCTTGATAAAGTTGGAATTAAAGCTATGCCATATGACTTTGAATTAGATGGTGAATCTAAAAAGAATGAAATAAGAAGTGAAGTAATTAAAGAACAGAAAGGCCACAGTAGAGTATTGGTTAACTTAGTTGATCCTAAATATAGTATTGATGGATATTATGTATCTGATCCAACTTGGGATAATTCAGTTTCAAGGGATTATTATAGCTTTGCGTTATATCCATATTCTGATACTGATAAAGAACATAGATTGTTTTATTTGAATATATATGATTATTTGTTAGGTTCTAAAGATGCAGTAGACTTTAACAGAAGGATTAATGCATATTTAAATTCTAATACTGATAATGGCTATCAAGAATTATTTTATAAAATAATGAGTATTTTAAATATATTAGATGAGGATAAATATGTTGAACTATATAGTAAATACGGTAATGGGTTTGGTTTATCAAGTAAAGAATATGATTCTTTTATAAATGAATATGCTAACTATATATTAATAAAAAGTAATAATGAAATACCTCCTCAAACGTTATTTAGCGGAATACTTCAATCAAAGAAGAACACTTCAAATTTAAATATAAGTGAACTTAGGGACTGGTGTACTCAAGTATTAGAAGACTATCTTTTAAGAAAAAGTAAATATTTTCCATATGATGTTGAGATGAGTGAAGCAGTTATGGGAGACAGTGAAAGTTATAAAATGTAAATATTATTAATTGTAATGGAGGAATAAGTATGCAATCTGTGTGTGAAAATGTTGATGTATTATATTTTGCAAGATATATAAGTATTCTTATAAATATTATTAAAGTATGCGTTCCAATAACATTAATATTATATGTTATGTTTGATTTTGTAAAAGCAATTTCTAAAAATAATGATCCATCATTAAAATCAACTTTTCAATCTTCAACAAGAAGAGTAATAGCTGCATTAGCAATATTTTTAGTTCCTACAATTATTACATTAGTAATCAAATTGTCAGATCCTAATAATGAGAAAGTTGGGTGTTTAGTAAATGTTTCATCAGAACAAATACAAAAAATTGTTGTATCAAATTCTGATAAACTAGTTTCCCAAGCTGAACAAACTAATGATTATAATGATTATGATAAAGCTTTATCATCAATTAATAAAATAGATGATCCTGAATTAAAAAAAGAATATAAAGAAAGACTAGCTAAGGTTAATGAAGCAATAGAAAAAGAGAGAAAAGATGCTATTAGTTGTCAAATATCAGCACAAGAGAATGAAAATAAAATTAGTACAGAAATATCATCAATAGAAAGTGAAGATAAAGTAAGTACTGAAGTATCAGAAACAAATAATAAAGAAAAAAGTGGTATCATATTTATGGGTGATTCAAGAACTAATGGTCTTAAAATATATGTTTCATTACCATCAACTGACAAAGTTTATGCAAAAGATGGAGGAACAAAAAAAGATTTTTTAAATCACTCTTCACAAGTGAAATCACTATTAAATTCAAATCCAGATAATTCTTATAACATTGTATTAAATTATGGAGTAAATGATTTGGGAAGCGATTATTGTACTTTGTATAAAAATTTTTCTGATTCAATTAGTAGTGATAATAATATAATTATAGTATCAGTTAATCCTGTTAATGATTCAAAATCTCGTTATGTAAGAAATGCTAGTATAGTTAATTTTAATAATAAATTAAAAAACTGTGTGTCCAATATGAGTAATGCTACTTATTGTGATGTTTATAATAAAGCAACTATTAATAAATGGGTAGAAAGTTATGTATCAAGCGATGGAATACATTATACAAGAGAAGGGTATAAGTTTATATATTCAAATATTAAATCTTGTATTAAATAGGAGAAAAAATGATAAATATTGTATTGTTTGAACCTGAAATACCACAAAATACTGGAAATATTATGAGAACTTGCGTTGCAAGTAATTCTATTCTTCATTTAATCAAACCCTTAGGTTTTAGTTTAGAAGAAAAATATATTAAAAGATGTGGTGTTAATTATATTGATAAATGTAAATATTATGTTTATGAAAACATAGAAGAATTTTATAAAAAGAATGTTGGAGAGTTTTATTTTTTAACAAGATATGGACATAGATCACATGATAGTTTTGATTACAGTGATAAAGATAAGAACTATTATTTCTTTTTTGGAAAAGAATCTACAGGTATACCACCAAAGGTATTAAAACCATATATTGATAGATGTATGAGAATTCCTATGACTGATAATGTAAGAGCATTAAATCTATCAAATACTGTAGCTATTATGACTTATGAAGCTTTAAGGCAACAAGGTTATCCAAGCTTATTATTTGATGAACCACATAAATCAAAAAATTATATAGAAGAAAGTAAATAATTCTTGTAAATTTATTGTCAATTTTTTTGTTAATTTGTTGTATGTGTTTTAAAGATTATATATACTAATAATAGAGGAGATGAGATAATGATATACCCATCAATAGATAAACTTCTAAATATAGTTGATTCTAAGTATAAGTTAGTACATATAGTTGCAGATAGAGCTAAAGTTATGAAAGAGCATCATCATTTTCAAATGTCTGAAAATGAATATAAATCTAAAAAGGAAATAGGAAGAGCTCTAGAAGAAATAGAGAGAGGACTAATTACAGTAAAAACTACTGAATAATTATATTGTTTTAACATTAAATATTAAATGCTAGATTATATCTAGTATTTTTTAATTGTTTATGTTATAATATATCTAATATTTGAACTTTTAAGGAGATGGAATTAATATGAAAAAAGTAAATATAATGGCTTTAGGTGGTTTAAATGAAAATGGAAAAAACTTATATACAGTATCAATAAACGATAAAATACTGATATTTGATTGTGGTATTAAATATGCACCAGATAAAATGTATGGTGTTGATTATGTAATACCTGATTTTTCTTATCTTGTTAATCACGCTAAAGATATAGTAGGTGTTTTTATAACTCATCCACATAATGAAAATATGGGTGCACTTACAGATTTAATTAAAGCTTTACCTGAAATAAATGTATATGCTACTAATTATACAAGTGAAATAATTAAATATGAATGTGAAGAAGAAAAAGTAGAACTTAAGAATCTTAATGTAATAAAAGCACACAAAAAAATAGATTTTGATGGGTTTAGTGTGTTCCCATTCAGTGTAACTCATAGTAGTCCTGAAACAGTTGGTTATTCAATAAATACAGATGATGGAGCTATAATATATATGGCTGATTTTGTTATTGATCCAACTATGACAGGTAATTATGATATGGATTTAGGTAAGATTGCTTATATTGGAAAACAAGGGGTATTATGCTTAATGTGCGAAAGTGTCTTTGCTGAAAAGAAAGGACATACTTCACCAAATCATAAACTAGAATCATTTTTTAAAAATGTTATTGATAAGAATGATGGAAGAATAATATTTAGTGTACTTCCATTACATATATACACTATGCAAGAAATATTTAACTCTTTGAAAAATAAAGGTAGAAAAGTTGTAATAATGGGTAAAGAATTACACAGTATAGTAAACATTAGTGTTAAAAATAATTATTTAGATATTGATGAAAATATATTAGGCAATCTTACTGATTTAAAACTTAATAATACTGTTATATTAATAAGTAATGATAGAGAAAATCCATATTCGAATATTAATAGAATAATTGCTGGTCATGATAAATTTGTATCATTAAATAAAGGAGATACAATATGCTTTGCTGAACCTAGTTATGATGCATATGAAAAAACTATTGTTAAGATAATGAATGAGTTATCTATATTAGGTGTAAATATTGAAACAATACCTAAAGAAAAAAGTGTTAGACATCATGCTTCTAGTGAAGATATTATGTTATTAATTAAATTATTTAATCCTAAATACTATATGCCTATTAAAGGTGAATATAGATATCAAGTTGAAAATGGAAATCTTGCATTTAAAGTTGGAATTAAAAAAGATAATATCTTATTAAAAGAAAATGGTGATATTGTTACATTTGAAAATGGAAAATTAAAAGAAAATTATGATCATATATTTGTAGATGACATATTAATTGATGGAAAAAGTAGTGAGGATGTTGGAGAACTAGTTCTTAAAGATAGAGAACTGCTTGGAAATAATGGTTTATTATTAGTGTCTGCTACTTTAAGCAAGAAGGATAAATGTATTGTTGTTGAACCTGAAATTCTCACTAGAGGATTTGTTTATGATAAAACAAATAATGATTTTATGAATGATTTAAAATCTATCAGTTTAAATATTATTAAAGATAATACACATAATTCAAAATTTGCTGATTATGTTAAGATTAGAAATGATATGAGAGAAAAAATAGGAGAATACATATATAAATTAACTCAATGTAGACCGGTAATACTTACTGTAATACAAGAAATATAGGAGATTATTATGATATATTTAGATTATAGTGCTACTACACCAGTTGATGATAGAGTATTAGATTCATATAATAAAGTTACTAAAGAATATATTGGTAATGCTAATTCAATTCATACTTTGGGTGTTAAGTCTAAAGAACTATTGATGCAAGCTACTAATCAAATTGCTGATATATTTAATTGTCATCCAAAAGAGTTAATATTCACCAGTGGTGCTTCTGAAAGTAATAGTACTGCCATAAAAGGTGTAGCATTTAAATATGAAAAAAAAGGTAAACACATTATTACTTCTAAATTAGAACATAAAAGTGTTCTTGAAACAATGGGATTTTTAAGCAGTTTGGGTTTTGAAATTGAATTTGTTAATCTTCTTCCAAACGGTCAAGTTGATTTAAAACATTTAGAAGAGATTGTAAGAGATGATACTATTCTTGTTAGTATTTGTGCTGTTAATTCAGAAGTTGGCTTTAGAGCACCTTTAAAAAGCATTAGACAAGCTATTAATAAGAAGAATCCAAATGTTATATTTCATAGTGATATGACTCAATTATTAGGAAAAGCTAAATTTTATTTAAGTGATGTAGATTTAGCATCTTTTTCATCACATAAAATATATGCTCCTAAAGGAATAGGAATATTATATAAAAGAAAAGATTTGCAAATAGAAACTCTTATATATGGAACTACAGAGAACTGTCCTTTTAGAGGTGGAACTCCTGCTTTACCATTAATAGTATCTTTTTCAAAAGCAATAAGGCTAGTAAATGATACATTAGATTCTAGAATTAAAAAATGTGAAAAATTGAAAGATACACTTATTAAAGGGCTATCTAAATATGATGTACAAATTAATTCTAATGAATTATGTGTTCCTCAAATAATAAATTTAAGTTTAAAGAAAATTAAAAGTGAAACATTTGTCCATGCTTTAGAAAAACATGAAATATATATATCTACTACAACAGCATGCTCTTCACTAGAAGAAAGTACTATATTAAATGCTATATCAAATAGTGATAAAACTATATCAACAACATCTATAAGAATAAGTATTAGTCACTTAACAACTAATGAAGAAATACTAGAATTTTTAAAAATATTTGATCAAGTATGGAATGAGTTATTATTAAAATGAAAAAAGTTATATTAATTAAATATGGTGAACTAACTACTAAAAAAGATAATAGAAATTTCTTTATTAAAACTCTAAGAGATAATATAAAAGAAAAATTATCTTCTTTTAATATAATAATAAAAGATGATTATTATAGAATGTTTATAGAAACAGATGATGATAATTTAAGTAAAGTTATTAAAATATTAAAAACTATATTTGGAATATACGAAATAGTATTAACAAATTATATCAATAATACCGATGAAGAATCTATTAAAGAAGAATGTTTAAATATTATGAAAGATTTATCATTTAAAACATTTAAAATTAATACAAACAGAGCGGATAAGAATTATACTATTAAATCTATGGATATGAATAATATTATAGGAGGATTTATTCTTAAAAACATTCCAAATATTAAAGTTGATGTTCATAATCCAAATATTACATTAGATGTTGAAATTAGAAAAGAAGGTGTATACATTTCTAATGAACATATTAAATGTTTAGGTGGTTATCCAGTAGGAGTTCAAGGAAAAGGACTTCTTATGTTAAGTGGTGGTATTGATTCTCCTGTTGCTGGATATCTAACTATTAAAAGAGGCGTAAAGTTAAATTATTTGTATTTTGAAAGTAGACCTCATACAAGTATAGAAGCTAGAAATAAAGTAATAGAACTTGCACGTAAGTTAGAAAAATATAATTCTAATGGTAAATTATTTGTAATAAATTTTACTGAGATACAAGAAACTATATATAAGAATCTGGATACTACATATTTAATAACTATAATGAGAAGAATGATGTATAGAATAGGAGTTCAAGTAGCAAAACGTAATAGATGTTTATGTTTAATTAATGGAGAAAGTATAGGTCAAGTAGCTTCACAAACTTTATCAAGCATATTAGTAGTAAATAATGTAACAAACTATCCTATATTTAGACCACTTTGTTCTTTTGATAAACTCGATATAATAAAAATTTCAAAAGAAATAGATACTTATGATACATCAATACTTCCATATGAAGATTGTTGTACAATATTTGTACCAAAACATCCCGTTATTAATCCTAATATGAAACACATTATAGAAGAAGAATCAAAAATAGATTTTGAACCGCTATTAAAAGAAGCAGTTAAATCTGTTGAAATAGTAGATTTAAAAGAACATATAAGTAATTTATTATAATATTTTTAATATATTTACTCATACTATATAATAGGTGAATATATGAAAAATAGATTTAGTAAAAAAAATATATATCTATATAAATGGAAATGTATAAATAGTAGAGATGAAGAATATGTTGAATTAGACAACAAACAAAATATAATAGAAAGATATAATTAAAGTGAAAAACATTCACTTTTTTTATTTGATTTGTTATAATATGTATGAAAGAGGAAAGTATAATGAAAATATTAAGTGTTAATGCAGGAAGTTCATCATTAAAATTTACATTGCTTGAACTACCTAGAGAAGATATGATAGTAAGTGGAACTTTTGAAAAAATAGGTATAGATGGAAGTTTTTATACTATTAAATATAATGGAGAAAAAACTAGAAAAGAAACACCTTTAAAGAATCATACTATAGCAGTAGAAATTCTTATGAAAGAATTA
>CAZJEW010000020.1:0-24248 GCA_964545285.1 uncultured Clostridium sp. | reverse complement strand
TATGGGCATGGGGACGTAATAATAATGGTCAATTAGGAAATGGAACAACAACAGATAGTAGTATTCCAATACAAATAAAAAGTGGAACAACATTTAGTAGTGTAACAGCTGGAGAATATTATACATTAGCAATAGATTCATATGGAGATTTGTTTTCTTGGGGATGTAATCTTTATGGTCAACTTGGTAATTCTATTCCATTAACACATTATATACCTTCAATTACAAATGTATATTGATAGTTAGTTTATTCTAACTATTTTTGTTTTTTATGTATAATTGAAAATGATATAAGACAAAAAGTTATACAAAATTAACTTTTTTTGTTTACATTTTTGTAATTAATCTTTATAATAATAACTCATACAGGAGGAGACATGATTAAAAGTAATTTACCAGTTATTTTATTAAAAGATCTTGTTTTGCTTCCTTATCAAGAAGTACGTGTAGAACTTAAAAGTGAAGTATCAAAAAAAGTTACTGAGATTTCTAAACTATATCATGATAGTGAAGTATTAATTGTGTGTCCTTTAAATTCTCTTGAAGAAATACCAGATGCGTCAGATTTACCTAAAATAGGTGTCGTTGGAAAAATAAGAAGTAATATTGATTTACCCAATGGTAATCAAAGGGTAATTATTGAAGGACTTTATAGAGTTAAAATTATTTCTTATGTAAATTATTCAAACGAAGAAGATGTATTGGATAGTATTATAACTAATATTGAACATAGTCAGGATGGGGAACTTGAAGCAACCGCTTATTTAAGAAAATTAATTGGTGAGTTAGAAAATTATATTGACAAAAATCCATTTGTCACTAATTCAATTATGTCTCAAATTAAGGGAAACACTTCTTTAGATAAAGTTACCGATTTAATATCAAATTTTTTACCACTATCATTTGAAAAAAAATTGAATTTAATGTTGGATACATCTTGTATAAGTAGATCTAAAATATTAATAAAAGAAATAGCTATTGAAAATGCATTAACTGATTTAGAAGGAAAAATTGAAACTGATATTAAGAAAAGTTTAGATGATGAACAAAAAGAGTATATATTAAAAGAAAAAATTAAAATCATCAAAAATGAGTTAGGCGAATCAGATCCTAAAGAGGATACTATTCAAAACTTTAAAGAAAAAAATAGTAAATTAAAACTACCTGATAGAATAAGAAAAAAAGTCAATAGTGAGCTTGAAAGGTTTGAATCAACTAGTGAAATGAGTCCTGATGCTGGTGTAATAAGAAATTATATAGAATATTTATTATCAGTTCCTTGGTATAAAGAAACTAAAGATGAAAAGGATTTAAATAAAATAGAAAAAAAATTAAATAGTTCTCATTATGGATTATTTGAAGCCAAGCAAAGAATAGTAGAGTATATTGCTGTTAAATCATTAGCTTCAGATATTCAAAGTCCGATTATATGTTTAGTTGGCCCTCCTGGTGTAGGAAAAACAACGTTTGCTGAATCTATTTCAATTTCATTAAATAGAAAATTTGTTAAAATATCTTTAGGTGGTATGAGTGATTCAGCTGAATTAGTTGGACATAGAAGGGCATATATTGGTTCGAATCCAGGTAAAATTGTTTCATCCTTGATAAAATGTGAAAGTAATAATCCAGTATTTTTATTAGATGAAGTAGATAAAATTAAAAGTGATTATAAAGGAGATCCTTCAAGTACTTTATTAGATATTCTTGATACATCTCAAAATAAAAGATTTGTTGATAATTATATTGATGAAGAAGTTGATCTTAGTAAAATATTATTTGTGCTTACTGCAAATGATATTAATTCTATTCCAAGTGCATTACTAGATAGATTAGAGATAATAGAATTATCTGGTTATTCAGATCAAGAAAAATTAACAATAGCTAAGGATTATTTAATTCCATTTCTAATTAAAAGGCATGGCCTTAAGAATAATGTTATTAAATTTGAAGATTCGGCTATTAAAAGAATAATTGAAGATTATACTAATGAGGCTGGAGTCAGAGAACTTGAAAGATGCATAAGCAAAATAATTAGAAAAATTATTACTGAGTATACTAAATTATCTAGAAAAATAGTTAGTATTAGAATTAAAGATGATGATTTATATGCATATTTAAAAACTGAATATAATAAGAAAAATGAAACTAAAACTATTACTAATTATGGTGTGGTAAGAGCTGTTGCTTATACACCTATGGGTGGTGTTACTCTTGATATAGAATGTTCTTCTTACAAAGGTACAGGAAAATATACTTATACAGGGTCTCTTGGGAAAATTACTACTGAAAGTATTGAAGTAGCTATTAGTTATATAAGAAGTAATTCTAATTATTTTAATATTGATGAAGATTTCTTTAATACACATGATATTCATATACATTTTACTGAAGGTAGTGTTCAAAAGGATGGCCCTTCTGCTGGTATTGCAATTGTAACAGCGATATTATCTCATATAAAACATATCATAATAGATAGTAGTATTTCTATGACTGGTGAAATGACTTTATCGGGGGATATATTAAAAGTAGGTGGCATTAAAGAAAAAACGATAGCGGCAGTAAGAAACAAAATTAATAAATTATATATACCAAAATCTAATATAACTGATATTAACATGTTAGATAAAGAATTAATTAACAGTACACAATATATTCCTATAGAAAATTATAAGGAATTATATGAAAAAATATTCTCATAAAGAATATTTTTTTTCATATAATGTTTTGAAAGGACATATATGAAAGAAATAATTCCACTTAAAAAAGATATTATATTTAAATCAAAAGTATATGAAATAACAAGTATTGATGTAGAACATAATTTCAATATTAAAGATAGTGTAGTAGATGGATTCATATTATTATCTGGTTCTTATAAAATGACTGAAGCTTCATTGATTGAAGAGGATTTTTATTATGAAATACCATTTTCTATAGCTATAAGTGAAGATATTATTAAAGAAAGTATTAATATAGAAATATCTGATTTTAAATATAAAATCGAAAAAGATTTAATGAAAGTTGATGCTCTTCTTGAATTTAGTTGTGAAAAAGAGGATATAAAGGAGGATATAATGGAATATAATAATGATCTTGATGATTATTTTAATGATGAAAATGAAGAGAGTTTTGAAGAAACAAATAATAATATTGTTAATTCCGAAGATACCATTAACAATATAACTAATAATATTATTAATAATGAAGAAAAATATAATACATATAAAGTATATATTGTACGTGAAAATGATACAATTGATACAATATGTACTAAATATAATATTAATTATGAAGATTTAGTAGAATATAATAATTTAAATGAAATCAATGTAGGTGACAAAATAATAATTCCGTATATAAACAGTGACTAGAAAATATAAAAATAGTGTAAGAATAGAAGATAATATTGTTTCTAAAAAAAAGAATGATAGTGTATTAGAACTATATGATTATTTAGATATTAGAAATTTTAGTAATTATCCTAAGGTATTAAGTGTATCTAATGAAGAAATGAATAGTGAATATATAGAAGAAAAAAAATATCATGAAATAACTAAAGGAATTGAATTAATTAAAACAATAGCTTCATTACATTTAAAAACATTTTTTTATAAAGATATATCTAAAAATAAATATAAAGAAATATATGATAAAATCTTAGGTAATATTAATTATTTAAAAGATTATTATGAAGAGATAATAAGTGATATTGAAACTGAAATATATATGTCTCCTTCTCATTACTTATTTGCTAGAAATTACTCAGCTATTTTAGGTAGCTTAAAATATTCAAGTATAGAATTAAATAAATGGTATAATTTAGTTAAAGATAAAACTACCGAAAGAGTATGTATAGTTCACAATAATATATCTAACGACCACTTTGTGAAAGGGGATCAAAACTATTTACTTAGTTGGGATAATTATTTAGTAGATACTCCAATACTTGATTTATTTAAATACTATAAAAAGGATGGATTTAAATTAAATTTTAAATTATTATACGAAGAGTATAATAAAATATTTAGTTTACTAAAAGAAGAAGATTTATTGTTTAAAGCCCTTATTTCTCTTCCTCCAAAAATTGAGTTTATTAATAGTGAGTATGAAAATACTATTTATATACAAGATTCGTTTGAATATATATATAGAAGTTATAAAATAGTAAATTAAAGTCTCTAAAGACTTTTTTTCTTTACAAAATCATATAAAAAATATATAATTATTATATACTAGGAGTTTTGATATGAAGAATAATAAAGGATTTATTTCTATGACACTTGTTTATACTTTTTTAGTATTGTTTCTTTTTCTTATTTTAGCTATCATTACTGCTTATTCAAAGAAAAATAGTTATTTAACTACTATAGATGATAGGATTAAAACTGAAGTAAAATTAAATGGTTCTGAGCTTAATAGTTCAAGTGTTAATTTATGGTTTAATGAATGCAATGGTTCATCTTCTTTGGCATGTATGACAATTGCTAATGGTGCTTTTTTGTCAACAATTCAAAGCGATTATGTTTCTTCATCTAGTGGAATAGATTATGGGAATATAAGTAGTGATACAAATGGAAAAGGTTTGTATTATTCTACTGCAAATAATAATACTGAAAGAATATATTTTTATAGAGGTAATGTTACTGATAATAATGTCGTTTTTGCGGGTATGTGTTGGAAAATAGTGACTATAGATAATAATCAATCTGTTAAATTAGTATATAATGGTGCTTATTCTTCTTCTTGTTCTCCTAATCTAAATGTATCATTAACATCTCAATTTAATTCCGCTGATAATGATAATGCTTATCTTGGATATAAGTATGGAAATACTGGTGCTACAAATTATTATAATACTCATGCTAATACAAACAATAGTCTAATGAAGACTGCTTTAGAGAGTTGGTATCTTTCTAATTTGAATAGTTATTCTAGTAAAATAATAAATGCAGTTTTTTGTAATGATAGAAGTATTTTGGATTTAAGTTCATATGGATACGGTACTACAACTACATATTATGGTGCTAAAAGTAGATTAGCTCCTGGCAACTTTATATATTCTGCATCTTCTCCTTCTTTATCATGTAAAATGTTAAATGGTAATTATTATGGCAGTCTAAATAAAACTTATAATAATAGTTTTACTACTTTAAGTACCAATGGTAATGGTGATTTAACATATTCTATTGGCTTATTAACTGCTGATGAGGTTGCTTTAGCAGGTGGCGTTTATGGCCTTGCTAATACATCATTTTATTTGCATTCTGGTAATACTTATTGGACAATGTCTCCTATGGGTTATTCTAGTGGTGCGAAAATGTTTGTAGTTTCTAATGGAAGCCTTACTTATCAATCAGTAAGTACTTCGTCATATTATATGCCTGTTATTGTTATTAATGGTGGATTAACTATATCATCTTCTGCTCAAACTGGTTCATATTCAAATCCTTATATGGTGAATTAAATGAAAAAGAATGGATTTATATTTATGGAAACCATTGTTGTATTAGTGGTAACTATGTTGTCATTATCTATTATTCTTTCAACATATTCTTTGGTTGTAAGAAAAAATAATATTAATAAATATTATAATAGACCAAGTGAAGTGTATGCTCTTTATTATGTTATGAAATTAGGAACAACTAATGCATCAAGCTATGTAAAACCTTCAATTACTTCTTTTTATACAAGTAAAAGTAATTGTAATACTTATATGAGTACGTATTTAACAAATTGTACACAAGTATTTAGTGATTTAAATTTGCAATTTGTTGGTATAGTTACTAATATCAATAATGAAATTAATAATAATTATTCTGTTTATAATAATGGAACAATAGAGTTTTTAGAACATTTACAAACTCAAAATGTGTCATATGATAATGAAGGCAATGCGGTAACTAAAAATATTTCGTATGCTATTGGAGTATTCTATATAGGTGGGGAATATTATTATGCTTCTGTGCAGATTGATGAGGATTAATATGAAAAGGAATGGTTTTACTTTAGTTGAAATATTAATAAGTTTAACATTAGTAAGTGTTGTTCTTGTATTTATGTTAAACACTTTAATTAGACTTAAGGATGTATATGTTACATCAAATGATGATACTGATGTTAGAGTTACTGGAGCAATAATAGCTAGATTTATTAATAATGATATACTGGAAAATGGTGGTATTAAATTTGGAAGCAATGATGTTACATGTTCTTCATCTACCATTTTAACACTCACAACAACTACTTGTAATATTAATTTAAATAGTGGTTATTCAAGAAGATTAGTATTAAGACTATTTTCTAATGAAACTTCTAGTGTTATTGATGGTATTACAGTATATAAAGTTGTTTCAAAATCAACTATTGATTATTATGATGTTGAAAATGATAAAACATTGTTAATTAAAACAATTGAATCAACTGAAACTTATAGTATGACTGAAGATGCTATGAAATACAATGATGAGTATAAAAAATATGTTTTTAATAGTATTACCTCTAACATTAAAACATATTTTAGTAAAACTGCTGGTAAAACAGATTATATGAGAACTATTACTATAGGTGCATCTAAAAGCGAGTATAATGTTAAGATATATTCAGCTGGAACACAATAAATAGAATTATTGATATTAATAAACTAAATAATAATTTTATAATTATTATTTTTTTTATATTAATTTTATAATTATTTAGTATGCTTCTACTTTGAAATATTATTGATAGCCCACTGAAATTCAATATAAAGCTTGATAAAACTATTTTATAACTCAGAGGTATATTTAATAAACTTATATTATTTAGCCCGTTAGTGAGTTCTAAAACACCTGTTAAAATTGAATTAATAATTGGATTAATATGAATATAATTATTAAATATGTTTATTATAATAGAAAATAAAATAATGTTACCTAATATAATTAAACAAGTATTAAAAGAATTAATAATGGATTTTTTTAACATAATAAAAAATGAATCTTTTTTTTCATTTATATCGTTATAAATATTTATTATGCTATTTTTGTTTCTTAAATATAAACCTATACAAATATTATAAATATAATTTGTTATAAGCAATATTATTCCGACATAAATATTATCATATAACTTAATACCTATACTTCCTACTACAAAAGCAATAGAAGGAAAATATGTAAAAGTAATAATTTTATTAGCTGTATTTTCATTGATAATATTTTTATCTAATAAGTTTTTAATATATATTGAGTTAGAAGGTTGACTAGTAAGAATACTTAATATAAAAACAATTACACTATTTTCATTTATATTAAAAATAAAAGAAAGTATTTTTCCAATGGTTTTACTTAAAAATATATGGTAATCATAATATATTAATATATCACAGAGAATTATAAATGGAAATATACTTACAAATATATTATTAAAAAATAAATATGTGGCATCTAATACTGAATTATTTATGATATTTATGTTAAGCAAAAATGATATTAAAATGAAAGTTAATAATATTATCTTTTTATTAATCATATATTATTTCTCCTGTGTTATAATATTATTATTGAGGATAAAAATAATGAAAGAAAAATTTAAAAATATTATTAATTTAGTAATAAAAGATATAAAGTATAATTATAAATCATATATAATCTTTGCGTTAATAGTACCATGGTTTTTTATAGAATTTAATTATTACATTTATTCTCCTGGAGGGTTAATCTCTTTAGAAGATAGGATAGAAGTAGAGAGTAGTTATAATGAGGAAGGTTCTTTTAATATGACTTATGTAACCGCTAAGAAAGGTATTGCGCCTTTAATACTTTTATCATATGTTATACCATCATGGGATTTAGTAAGCATAGATGATTCAAGAATTGGAAATGAATCTTCTAGCGAAATTAATGAAAGAAATCAAATATACTTGAAAGAAACAAGCTATGATGCAATAATTGCTTCATTTACGGAGGCAAATCTTGAATATAAAGTTACTAATATTGATGTGACGGTTACTTATGTTAGCGAAGATGCTAAAACAAATATAAAAACTGGAGATATAATTAAAAGTATCGAGAATAACGTCATAACTGATTATGATAGTGTTTCTAATAATATTAATAAATATAGTGCCGGCGATTCTATTTCAATAAATGTTAGTAGGAATAATAAAATAATAGAATGTTATGCAACTTTAATTGAAAATGATGGAAAAACAATTATAGGTTTATATTTATCAGAATTGAAAACTATTGAGACTACTCCTAAAATAAAATATATATTTAAAAATAGCGAAAGCGGTTCTTCTAGGGGATTAATGTGTGCTTTAGAGATATATAATAGAATAACTGAATATGATTTAACAAAAGGAGATATTATTTCTGGAACGGGTACAATAAATGAAGATGGCATAGTTGGCTCAATTGATGGAGTAAAATATAAATTAGCTGGTGCTGTTAAAAATAATGCAGATGTGTTTATAGTACCAACCGAAAATTATGAAGAAGCTATAAAGTTAAAAAAAGCTAATAATTATAATATTGAAATCATAGAAGCTGATAATCTTCACAATGTTATAGAAAAATTGAGAAACAGATAATTTTAAGAAAACAAGAAGTGTTTTCTTTTTTTATACCAAATAATATATAAGAAAGGTATATAATGAATATTAGAATAAAAGACTTATCGATAGAAGAAAAACCAAGAGAAAGATTATTATTAGTAGGGCCACAAAATTTGTCAAATGAAGAATTAATTTCAATTATAATAAAAACTGGTATAAAAGGGATTTCAGCAAAAACATTATCTTCTCAAATATTAAGTGAATATAAAAGTATTGATAATTTAAAAAATATTAGTGTAAATAAATTATCACATATAAAAGGAATGGGTAAAGTAAAATCTATTGAACTAGTAGCGGCCTTAGAATTAGGAAAAAGAGTTTTCTATAATAACAAAAAAAACAATATATTATTAAATAATTCTACTAAGATTTATAATTATTTTAAAGACTTATTTATTAATGAATATCAAGAAAATTTTTATGCTATTTATCTCAATACTAAAAGTTTTTTAATAAGTTATAAACTATTATTTAAAGGTACTATAAATTCTTCGTGTGTTCATCCAAGAGAAATATTTAAATATGCTTTTTTAGAAAGTGCTTATTCTATTATTGTAATACATAATCATCCAAGCGGTGACGTAACACCAAGCAGTCCGGACATTGAACTTACAAATCATTTATTTGAATCAGGAAAAATAATTGGAATACCAGTAGTAGATCATATTATTATAGGCAGTAGTAATTATTATAGTTTTTATGAAGAAATGCATAAAAATATTGTTACATCATAATATTTAATATGACATATGAAGAATATAAAAATAATAAGAATGAAAGCAGTAAAAAAGGATTTATTAGTAAAACACTAAATAAAATGTTTACAATTATTATATTTGTTGGTTTAGTTTTAATTATTAGTAATATATCTCCAAAATTTAAAAATTTTATAATTGATGAAGTATTAAATTCAACTATGGATTTTAGTTTTGTAAATAAAATTACTAATAAAATCACTAACATATTTTCTACAGACAAAACCGTTCCAGTAATAAATACTATAGATAATTATGAAAAATATGAAGATGGTATAAAATATAACTATAATGGTGAAGTATTACTAAAAGATAGTGGAATAGTTACATTTATTGGAAACAAAGAAAAATATGGAAATACCATAATAATACAACAAAGTAATGGTTATTATGCTTGGTATGGAAATGTAACCGAATCAATTAAAATATATGATTATGTAGAATCAGGAACTTCTATTGGAAAATGTGAAAATGAGTATTATTATGTTTTATTAAAAGACGATAAATTTGTAAATATAATTGATGAAAATTAATGTTCATCTATCAACTTACATATTTTTATTGATATCGTTTTTATCGGGCTATTTTGAATATGTATTTATTTTATTGTTAATTATTACTATTCATGAAAGTGGACATTATATATTTAGTTGCATAGTGGGTAATAAATCACAAATAATAACTATATACCCTTTCGGTGGAATAACGAGAGTTTATAGTGATCTAAATATTCCTTTATATAAAGAATTTATTATTTTAATTGGGGGTATTATTTTTCAATTATTATTTTATTTTTTTATGAACATTATGTTTAATAATGGTTATATTACTATACATATTTTCAATTTAATTAAAAATATAAATTATTTTCTAATTACTTTTAATTTTCTTCCTATCTTACCACTTGATGGTGGAAAATTATTAAATATATTATTAGATTATTTTTTTTGTTATAAATTATCTAATATATTATCTATAATTATTTCAATAATTTTTATTATTATTTTAACTATCATTAATAATACGTTTTTAGCATTCATTCTAATGATATTTCTATGTAAGTGTATTGTTATTGAAATATATAGCCTTCCTATTAAATATAATAAATTTTTATTTGAAAGGTATAAAAACAAGTATATATTTAATAAAATTAAAAAAATAGATTCATATACAAAATTTAAAAGAGATTATTATCACATTATTAATAATGAAAATGAAAATGTATTTTTAAGCAAAATGTTTGACAGAACGCATAGAATATGCTAAAATACTCATGTTTGTAGAAATCTTTCTCTACAACCGCATTTAAAAGGTTTTAAAAAAGTTTATCTTTACCTTAAAAGCGAGTCTTATTGAAGGAGGAATTTAAATGAAAGCAATATTTGTAACTGGTGGAAAACAATATATGGTTGAAGAAGGTCAAGAACTATATATTGAAAAGTTACCTAACGATGTAGAATCAGAAGTAGTATTTGATGAAGTTTTATACGTTGATGGTAAAGTTGGAAGTCCTAATGTTAAAGGTGCTAAAGTAGTAGCAAAAGTATTAAAGCATGGAAAACAAAAGAAAATAACTGTGTTTAAATACAAACCTAAAAAGAAATTTAGAAAAACACAAGGACATAGACAACCATATACTAAGATAGTTATTAAGTCTATTGAAAAATAATGATAAAGGTAAGTATTAAAAGGAATAATAATATTATTGAGTCTATTAATTGTAATGGACATGCTAAATATGATGACTATGGAAAAGATATAGTATGTTCATCATTTAGTACTATGATAATAACTACTATTAATGCAATACTAGAATTTGATAAAAATGCTATTAGTTATACAGATACTAATAATCTAGAAATTATTAATATTAAGAAAGATGATATAACTAATAAGTTATTGAATAATTTAGTTGATATGATTTATCAATTAAGAGAAAATTATGAAAGAAATATTAATATTAAGGAGGAAGACCATGTTTAAAATGAATTTAAATATACAATTATTCGCATCTAAAAAAGGTGTTGGTTCTACAAAAAATGGTAGAGATTCAGCTGGTCGTAGACTTGGAGCTAAATTAAGCGATGGAGAAGTTTGTACAGCAGGAGCTATTATATATCGTCAAAGAGGAACAAAAATATATCCTGGAACTAATGTAGGAATTGGAAAAGATCATACATTATATGCAAAGATTTCCGGAAAAGTTAAATACGAAAGAAAAGGAAAAGCAGATAAACAAGTTAGTGTATATAACTAACTTGTTTTTTATTATATATAATAATGATGTTATTTAACTGCTTTTTGAAGTGGATGTTAAGTATAAATAAAAGTTAATAATAATAGGCAATTTATGGAACTAAAAATGCATTTAATTCATAACTTATTAGTGAATAGAATAAAGGAGTGGATTATATGTGTAATAATGAAAATAATAATTGTTCAAATTGTATTATGGAAATATTGCAAGTCATAAATGTACTTCAATCTAATGCTTGTCCAGAAGGATGTTTACTATCATGTGATAGACCAGCTTTAGGTGGAGGAACTAATTGTATAGTATGTAATACTAGACCAATTATGTTATATACTTGTTGTGGAAACGGAACAGCATGGAGTATGCCAATAAGTAGATCTGATACAGAAACAACAAGTAATGTGTTTAGAGTTGAGAAAGTTGATGGATGTTGTTGTACATTCAGAGTATTAGCTACTAATCCTGATACTACAAGTTTATACCCTTATGTAAGCACTGATTCATTGTTTACAATGGATGCAAATTGTTTATGCTGTATAAGATGTTTAAATGATACATATGTAGAATGTTTATAGAGTTCTTGAGTGAACTCTTTTTTTATGGTAATATTATCATGAAAGAAGGTATTTATGAAAATATTAGTTACTGGTGGATGTGGATATATTGGAAGTCATACTTGTGTAGAGTTATTGAATGAAGATTATGAAGTTGTAGTGATTGATAACTTATCTAATGCTGATAGGGGTGTTGTTAAAAAAATAGAAAATATTTGTAATAAAAAAATATCTTTTCACAAATTTGATCTTAGAAATAAAAAAGCATTAGAAAGATTATTTTCTAAAAACAAATTTGATGCAGTTATTCATTTTGCTGGGTTAAAAGCTGTTGGTGAATCAGTTGAGAAACCATTAGATTATTATGATAATAATATTAATAGTACTATCAAGCTATGTGAAGTAATGAAAGAATATGATTGCAAAAATTTGGTTTTTTCTTCAAGTGCTACTGTTTATGGAAAACCTAAGACTTTACCTATTAAAGAAGATGCTAAAACTAGTACTACTAATCCTTATGGAAGTACTAAATTATTTATTGAAGAAATATTAAAAGATTTGTATAATTCTGATAATACTTGGAGTATTACAATACTTAGATATTTTAATCCGATTGGTTCTCATGATAGTTATTTAATAGGTGAAAATCCTAAAGGAAAACCTAATAATTTAATGCCTTATTTAGTTAAAGTTGCTACTCACGAATATAATGAATTAAGTATATTTGGTAATGACTATAATACACATGATGGAACTGGTGTTAGAGATTATATTCATGTTGTTGATCTTGCAAAATTTCATGTTAAAGCTTTAGAGAAGAAAATGTTTAATAAAGAATTAAATATTTATAATATAGGAACGGGCAAAGGCTATAGTGTTCTTGATTTGGTTAATACTTTTGAAAAAGTTAATCATGTTAAAATTAAATACAAGATTGTTGGTAGAAGACCAGGGGATATAGATGAATGTTATGCTAATGTTAATAAAGCAAATAATGAACTTGGATACAAATGCACTAAAACATTAGAAGATATGTGTATTGATTCATATAATTATGTTGTTAATAAAAAAGATTAAATGCTGTAAAGCATTTTTTCTATATTACTTGACAAAAAAATAATAAACATTTAATATTGTTTTATGGCAAATATTAATATCTAAAGGAGAATTAATGAAAAATTTAGTAATAGTAGAATCTCCAAGTAAAAGTCATACTATTGAGAAATACTTGGGAAGCGATTATAAAGTATTAAGTTCTAAAGGTCATATTAGAGATTTAGCTACCTCTGGTAAATATGGTTTAGGAGTCGATTTAGAGGATAATTTTAAACCAAATTATATTATTGTAAAAGGTAAATCAAAACTTGTTTCTGAACTTAAAACTGCTATTAAAAATAGTGATAATGTTATATTAGCAACAGATCCTGATAGAGAAGGAGAAGCTATTAGTTGGCATTTAAAAGATGCATTAGGAATTAAAGATAATAATTATGGTAGAGTAGTATTTAATGAAATAACAGAAAATGCCATAAAAGAAGCTTTTAAAGTACCAAGAAATATAGATATGAATTTAGTCCATAGTCAAGAATCAAGAAGAATATTAGATAGAATAATTGGATTTAGGTTAAGCAGATTAATGCAATCTAAAACTGATGGTAAAAGTGCAGGAAGAGTTCAAAGTGTTGCGTTAAAATTAATAGTTGATAGAGAAAGAGAAATAACTGCTTTTATTCCTAAAGAGTATTATACTATTGAAACTGACTTCGGAGATTTTAAAGCAATATTAGAAAAATATAGATCTAAAAATATTGAAATAAATACAAGTATTGAAGCTGATGAAATAATATCATCTTTATCAAATGCATATAAAGTAGATAGTGTAGAAACTAAGCTAAAAAAGAAACCCAGTAAACTTCCTTTTACTACAAGTACATTAACTCAAATGGCATCAAATAGATTAGGATTTCCATCATCTAAGACTATGTCTATTGCACAAAAATTATATGAAGGTATAAATATAGGAAGTGAAACTGTTGGTTTGATTTCTTATATGAGAACTGATAGTATTAGACTTTCTGATGTGTTTGTTAATGATACTAAAAAATATATTGCTTCTAATTATGGAAAAGAGTATATAGGTTATGCTAAAGTAAGCAAAAAGAAAGAAAATGTTCAAGATGCTCATGAAGCAATAAGACCTACTAATATTAATAGAACACCTGAAAGTATTAAGAAATATTTAAAACCAGAAGAGTATAAATTATATAATTTAATATATTTAAGAGCATTATGTTCACTTATGGCGGATGCTAAAGTTGAAGCAACAAGTATTGAATTATTAAACAATGAATATACTTTTAAAACTACTGGTCAAGTATTAGTGTTTGATGGTTATTTAAAAGTATATAAAGATTTTGAAGATACTGAAGATAATATATTACCTTCTATGGTTGAAGGAAAAGTATTAGTGTCATCATCTGTTAAAAAGTTACAACATTTTACTGAACCTAAGCCTAGATTTACTGAAGCTAGTTTAATAGCTGAATTAGAAAAGCTTGGTATAGGAAGACCTAGTACATACTCAAAAATAGTAAGTGTTCTTAAAGAAAGAAAATATGTAAATATTAATGAAAGAAAGTTTTTTCCTACTGAGGTTGGTATTACAGTAACTGATAAATTACAAGAATTTTTTTCTTCAATTATTAATGTTAATTATACGGCTAATATGGAAACGGAACTTGATGAAATTGCTGAAAATAAATTAGTTTGGTATGAAGTGTTAGATAAGTTTTATAAAGATTTTGAACCTTTACTTAATGTGGCATTTAAAGAAATGGAAAAAGAATCACCTAAAGAAACTGGTGAAATTTGTCCTAATTGTGGAAATCCACTGGTAATTAGAAAAGGTAGATATGGTGAGTTTACTGCTTGTTCAAATTATCCTGAATGTAAATATATTAAAAAAGAAGAAAAGAAAATCATTGAAATATGTAAGTGTCCTAAATGTGGTGGAATGATTATTGAAAAGAAAACAAGAAAAGGAAAGATATTTTATGGATGTAATAATTATCCTAAATGTAATTATGCTTTATGGGATAAACCAACAGGAGATATTTGTAATACATGTGGTGGATTAATAGTTGAAAGAAAAGATAATAAGTATTGTCCAGAATGTAATCCAATAACAAAGAAAAGTAAATAAATAACTCAAAGTAATGTATTTAAGATAAATATAACAATATTTATCTTTTTATATGTAAAGTATTAGTTAAAGAATAATAATATTTATGTTAAAAGTTATGTTTTTATTAATAAACTCTTGCATTTTAAAGCAGTTATGCTACAATATTTATGTAAGCATTGTTATGCATATGCTTAAAATTTGTAAATGGGAGGTAATTTACGATGAGTAAGACTGAATTAGTTGAATTCGTAGCTGCTAAAGCTGGATTAACTAAAGCTGATGCTGGTAGAGCATTAGACGCTGTAGTTGAAGGTATTACAAGCGGACTAAAAAAGGAAGGAAAAGTTGCATTAGTTGGATTTGGAACTTTTGCTGCTAAGAAAAGAGCTGCAAGAGATGGAATTAATCCATTAACTAAGAAAGCTATTAAAATTCCTGCTAAAGTAGTAGCATCATTTAAAGCTGGTAAAAAATTAAAAGACGCTTTAAATTAATAGAAAGGTCACTTATGTGACTTTTTTTATTTATTATGATAAAATTATTTTATGAAAGAAATATTGAACAAATTAATTGATAAAGGTTTCGATGCTTATATAGTTGGTGGCTATGTTAGAGATTTAATATTGGGTATTGATTCTTATGATGTAGATATATGTACAAATGCTAGTATTGATAATATAATTAAGATATTTGGAAAAGCAGGTAAACCATTTAAAGAATATTTTAGTTATCATATTAGAGATAGTATTTATGAATATGAAATAACTACATTTAGAAAAGAATTAGAATATAGTAACAATAAACCAATTAAAATGATGGGGGTTAATGATTTATATATAGATTTATTGAGAAGAGATTTTACCATTAATACTATTTGTTTGGATGTGAATAATAATATTATTGATTTGTTAAATGGAAGAAAAGATTTAGACAATCATTTGATTAGAGTAGTAGGTAATACATTTGAAAGATTTGATGAGGATAAGACTAGAATAGTAAGAGCTATTAGACTTTCATGTACTTTGGATTTTGACTTAGATAATGAAATTATTAATTATATAAATGAATATGGTAATAATATTAAATATTTATCTAAGGAATTTAAAAAAGATGAACTAAATAAGATATTTAAAACTAATCCTAAAAAATTTTTTGAAATGAAATATTCTTCTTTTTTTGATATTAAATATAATAAAATTGTATTTAATACTTCATATTATGGAATATGGGCACAAATTGATAGTGATTATTTATTTACTAAGGATGAAAAGAATATAATAAATATTATTAAAAAGATAGTAAATAATAAAAATATTACTATGTATGATTTATACAAATATGGTGAAAGTATTTGCTTGGACGCATCATTAATATTAAATATTAATATTGATGATTTAATTGCTAATATTCCAATACATAGTATTCTTGATATTGATATTACTAATAATGATATTAGAAATTTAGTTGATGATAAGTATGTTAATAATATTATTAAGAAAATAGAGAAAAGTATATTAAATGGTATTCTTAATAATAATAAAAATGATATAATAGAATTTATTAAAGGAGAACATTATGAGTGATTTAAGAGAATCTTTTATTAGTAAAGACTTTATTATTAATTCAAATATAATTAAGGGTGTTAGCAATTTAAATTTATCTTTAAATGAATTCCTTTTAATTATATATTTTATTAATGTATCTTGTAGTTTAGATATGAATAGTATTAAAGAAAGACTTAGTCTTAGCGATGATAAAATATTTGAAGCTTTTAATAGTTTAGTGAATAAAAAATATATTGAGATGTCTGTCGAAAATAAGAATGGAGAAGTTACTGAAAGTATTAAACTTGATCCTTTTTATGATAGGCTTGCTCTAAATAAAAAAACTGAGACTAATAATGATGATATATATGCATTATATGAAAAAGAATTAGGTAGAACTCTTTCTTCTTTTGAATTTGAAATGATTAATAAATGGAAAGAAATGAATGTTTCTGATAATATGATTAAAGACGCATTAAAAGAAGCTATTTTAAATGGTGTTACTAGTTTTAAGTATATTGATAAGATAATTTATGAATGGTCTAAAAATGGAACTAAAAAAGGTTTTAAAAGAGATAATTCGTATAAAGAAATAGATGATTATAATTGGTTAGATGACAATGAATAAAGAATTAATAAAAAAAGAATTAAATACACTATTTAAAGAAGCAAAATGTGAGTTAATATATAATAAAGATTATGAACTATTATTATCAGTAATGTTATCAGCTCAAACAACTGATAAAAGTGTAAATATAGTTACAAAAGAAATATATAGTAAATATAATACATTAGAAAAATTAAATAAATTAAGTGTTGAAGAAATAGAAAAATATATAAAGAGAATTGGATTTTACAGAACTAAATCAAAAAATTTTAAAATTATAGTTGAAAAAATTAATATTTTAGGATATGTTCCTAACGATAGAGACTATTTAGAAAAATTACCGGGAGTGGGTAGGAAAACTGCTAGTGTAGTCTTAGCGTTACTATATAATGTACCATCTTTCGCAGTAGATACTCATGTATATAGAGTATCAAAAAGATTAGGAATAACTAAAGAGAAAGATAATGTATTGGATACTGAAAAGAAGCTTAAAAGATATTTTGATAAGGTTGATTGGAATAGAATTAATTCTCAATTGGTATTATTTGGAAGATATAATTGTACTAGTAAGAATCCTAAATGTGACTCTTGTAAATTAAAAAATATTTGTAAATATGAAAAAAAAATCTCAAAATGAGATTTTTATTTTACAGTTATTTCTTGAGTAAATGTTTTATTTATTCTGTTACTATTATATGTAAATGATACAGCATAAGTAACTTGATAATTACCTGCAGTAGCTGTGATATCAGCAGGCCCTCCTGTCCAAGATGTATCATTCTTTTTTGTTATAGTTCCTGTAATTACAGTTAAATCTTTTACACTAGATTTAACTTCTATATTATTATATTTAATAGAACTTATAGAAGAATTAGATAATTCTGCAAATGAACCTCCAATAGAATAACTTGCATTAAGACCTTCCATTGTTATTGATATTTTACTTTCATCAAATACATCACTAGTTTCTGTTTCAAACACTAGTTTTACTCCACTAGATGCATTATTTTTAAATAATGAATAGACACTTTTTATTATTACACCATCATATATTCCAGTGTATTTGCTTAAATCTATTACATATGATGTATTTGATGTCCATCCTACATATGTACTGTTAGTTCCGCTAGTCAAATATACTGCAAATCCAAATGATCCAATTACATTATTATTGTATATAACTCTTTTTTGTAAATAATCATCTGCCCAAATAGTATATCCATTAGCAAAATATTCTGTCAAATATGTCATATCTATAGCTGATGGAGTGCCTGGAGAAGACCAATTTAATGTTAGCGTATTACCACTTGAAGTATAAGTTGCATTTGTTGGATCAGATAATTTACTAAATCTACTTGAAACTTCACTAGGTTCAGTTCCCAATCTAAATGTAAACGAACCGATTAAATCATCTGGTGTGTATTCACTTGGTCTTTGAGCTGGAATAGTTTCTAATTCAACTTTACTAGCAACTAAACCTCCTGGATCGGTGAATTTTGAATTCGTAGGGTAAATATTATTTACTATAGCAGCTTGTATATTAAGTCTTTCTGTACTTGCTTCACCATTTAATAGATACCATTTATTATTAACGTTTTCTTGTGTTAATCCATCAACATATCCATACCATATTGCTACTGCATAATCTGGAGAATAACTTGATGTCCAAGCATCTGGTATAACAGAACTTCTTAATCCATATCTTGATAACAAATCTGAATCATATGATGTTGTACCAGTTTTAGTAGCTATTTGTGTTCCTGATACTCTAACTCTTGAATTTGTTGCTCCAACAAGTATTGATGTAATAAGATAAGCCGTTTGAGCTGACATAACTCTAGTTCTAGATATATCTTGATCATATTCTTCTTCTGTTTCTCTATATATTATTTTAGTAAATGAATATGGTTCAGTATAATATCCGCCTGAAGCAAATGCAGCATAAGCCCCAGCTAATTGAACAGGAGATACACCATTAAATGCTCCAATTGCATATGACTGTGGTAATGTTTCAATACCATCTTCTGGATATATTCCTAAAGATGTAATAAATTCCATTTTTTCTTCATTGGTTGTCATATTGAATGCCTGTAAAGCACATGTATTAATAGAAGCTGATAAACATTTTTTAGTTGTTTGAAATCCACTATATGAACCATTAAAGTTTCTCATTGTTCCAGAACCATAAGGTGTTTTTTCATCTATAAATGGTCCATATGTACTTAAATTGGCATATTCAAATGCTGGCCCATAATCCATAATTGGTTTAATAGTTGAACCTGGATGTCTTTTGGTTTGACCACTAAATGTTGCTACGTTTAATGTCATTGCACCTGTTTTGTTTCTTCCAGCACCTACTGCTACTATAGCACCGCTAGATACATTAATAACTCCAACTCCAACTTCAATCTTTTCATCTTTGAATCCATAATTACTATAGAATTCATTAATTACATCTTGTTTTCCTCTATCCATTGTAGTATATACATCCATTGGTATATCATATGGATTGTTTCCGGTTTTATCTATTATTTCTTGTACAACAGTATCAATAAATCCTTGATATACATTTACTGTAGAAGATGCTGTTCCAAGTAAATTCTTAATTTCTATAGATATTCCTATATTATATTCATCTTCAGTTATATATCCATGTCTTTTCATTAGATATAGAACCGTATTTTTTCTATCATTAGCATCGTTAGGGTTAACATATGAATTGTAACCATTAGGAGATTGAAACATTCCAGCAATCATTGCTGCTTCAACCAAATTTAAATCACCTAAATTTTTATTAAAATAATAACTTGCGGCTTGTTTAACACCATATATATTACCTCCCATACAAGGAGTATTTACATAATATTCTATAATTTGTTCCTTTGTTAAATTCTTTTCTAATTTGAATACGGCTAAATAAATATCAGTGAATTTTCTAATAACACCTTTAATACCAGATGATTCAACACTAGTAAATGATAATTTAGAAAGTTGCATTGTTAGGGTAGAGGCACCACCAGAATCATGACCTAATAACTGCCCAGCAACAGCTTTAACAAATCTTGGTAAATCAAATCCCTTATGTTGAAAAAATCTTGAATCTTCGGTTGCGATAATAGCATCTACAAGTACTTCTGGTATATCATCATATGCAACTTTTTGTCTTTGTTCAGTTCCTAATGTTGCAATTAAATTACCACTCGAGTCATATATTCTAGATGCTTCTTTTTCAAACATTGCATTAATATCAAATTCTGGTGCGCTTTTAACAATATAATATGCAAAACCAACGCCACCAACAAAACACAATATTGCAAAGAAAATAATAATGACTAATAACCAATACCATAATCTAAATCTTTTTCTTCTCTTTTTGGGTTCAATATCCATATTGTCTTTTCTCTTTTTAGTTTTAATTTTTTTAATATTCATATTGCTATTATTTTTCTTTTTGATTTTTTCACTTATTTTATCAAAATTAATTTTTTTCATTTAAACTCCTAAAATATTCTTCATCTACAACATCTAAATATTTTAATCTAGGTGTATAACTTTCTATTATTCTGTGTCCTTTTTCTTTAATATAATCATAACTAAAGGATTTTTTATTAGATGTATCAATATATTCAATGATATCTTTTCCTTTTAATAAATAAAACTCATTATTTATAAATATTATTAAAAATACTATTCCTTTTTGATTAATTATATTTCTCATATGTTTAATTTGATGGTCTTTAATATTACTTAAAGGAAAAGAAGTCTCACTATGGCACTCTTTTGCATCAAATTCAATATATTTTTCTCTATATATTCCATTATAATCTAATGTAGATATATTTGAATATACAGCTTTATCAATGATATGTGTTCTATTCGTAGGATAACTTACATTTAATACTTTTATTGGAGTAGGTTTCTTAAATATTACACATCTTTCAATATCATTATAATATGTATTTGAATCATTAATAATATTTTCGAGAAACATTCCTCTGTTTTTATATGTATTATTCTTCACACAAATCACCAAAAATATTATACTATATTTAATAATATATTTCCATTATACAATATTTTTGTGTGTAAAGTATAAAAAAAACATTTATTTATATTTTTTCTTATGATAAAATATATATGGTGATTAAATGAAAAAAATATTAATTATATTTTCTATTCTACTATGCATAATGACTTTGTGTTCTAATGTTAATGCAAAAACATATAATGTAGAATTTCTTGCTAATGGTGATGATATTAGTTCAACAATTAATTCTGGATTAGACAAATTTAATTCTGGATTTGGAGAAACAGGTGATACATGTGAAGAAGTTATGGGAGATTCATTAGTTAAGTTTATAAAAGCTGTTAGATATACTATGCAAGGAGTAGCTTGTGGAATTGCAATTGCTAATGGAATGATGACTTTTATTCCTGCAATTACTAGTAAAGATCAAGATGCATTAAATAAAGCATTACAAAAATTTGTTAAAATATGTATTATTTTAGCATTAATATTGTTATTTCCTACATTAATTAAATTTTTTGGTAAACTTTGTGGATTTGATTTGAGTTGTTTATAGGAAAAAATAATAAAAAAGTAGTAAAATGCTTTTTTTTTTATTAAATTTATGATATGATATGTACGCTTTAAGAAAAAAAACATGTTTATTGATTTAAAATACTAGTGCTTAGTATTAAGTGTATTTTAAAGAAGAGATAAACAGAAGTAAAAACGAAGGAGGAAAAGTTATGGCAGTAGTTGCTAAAAGTTATTTATTAGAAGCAGGTGTTCATTTTGGACATCAAACAAAAAGATGGAATCCTAAAATGAAGGAATACATCTTTACAGCAAGAGATGACATACATATTATTGATTTACAAAAAACTGTAGAAATGATCGAAGATGCTTACGCTGAACTTCTTAAAGTATGTGAAAATGGCGGCAAAGTATTATTCGTAGGTACAAAAAAACAAGCTAAAGAAGCTTGCCAAGAAGAAGCAGTTAGATGTAAGAGTTATTATGTAACAGAAAGATGGTTAGGAGGTCTTTTAACTAATTTCCGTACTATTAAGGAAAGAATTAAAAGAATGACTGAAATCGAAGTTATGAGAGAAAATGGTACATTAGAATTATTACCTAAAAAAGAAGTAGCTAAAATTGAAAAAGAATATTCAAAATTAGAAAAACTTTTAAGTGGTGTAAGAGAAATGGATAAATTACCAAAAGCAGTAATTGTAGTAGATCCAAGAGTTGAAATTAATGCAATTCGTGAAGCAAATAGATTACATATTCCTACATTTGGTATTGTTGATACTAACTGTGATCCAGACGATGTTGATTTTCCAATTCCAGCTAACGATGATGCTGTTAGAAGTGTAAAAGTAGTATTAGGAGTTCTTGCTAATGCTGTATGCGAAGCTAATGGTTTAGAATTAGTTGACTATGTTTCAGAAGAAGAAGTTCAAAGAATAGCTAAAGAAATCAAAGTTGAGACAAAAGTAGTTGAATTTGATGATGAAGCAGATGAAGAGGAACCAAAAAAGGAAACAAAAGTTGGAAAAGAAGAAAAAACTGAAAAAATTGAAAAAGTCGAAAAGGTTGAAAAAACTGAAAAAGTTGAAATAACTGATTATTCCAAATTAACAGTTGCTGAACTTAAGAAAATTGCTAAAGAAAATGGTATATCAGGATATTCTACAATGAAAAAAGATGAATTAGTTTCATCATTAAATTAGGAGGTAAATATGAATATTACAGCTAGTCAAGTAAAGGACTTAAGAGATAAAACTGGAGCAGGTATGATGGATTGCAAAAAAGCTCTTACTGAAACGAATGGTGATATGGATGCAGCAGTTGATTATTTAAGAGAAAAAGGTATTACAAAAGCTGCTAAAAAAGCAGACCGTATCGCAGCAGAAGGTTTATCAAATATTTATGTTAATGGTAATAAAGCAGTTATTCTTGAAGTAAATTCTGAAACTGATTTTGTTGCTAAAAATCCTGAATTTAAAGAATTAATTAATAAAATAGGAAATACTATTTTAAATAGTGATGCTAAAAATGTAGAAGAAGCACTTGAATTAGATGGTGATGGAACTACAATTAATGATTTAATTATTAATGCAACAGCTAAAATTGGTGAAAAGATTTCGTTAAGAAGATTTGAGATGTTAACTAAAAAAGATAATGAAGTATTTGGAGCATATATTCATATGGGTGGAAAAATATCTTCATTAGTAGTAGTTGAAGGAGATAGTGAAGATATAGCTAAAGATATTGCTATGCAAGCAGCTGCTATGAGACCTTTATATACTACAGTTAATAGTGTTCCACAAGAAGATATTGAACATGAAAAATCTGTTATTAAAGAACAAGTTGTTAATGAAGGAAAAAAACCTGAATTTGCTGATAAAATTGTTAATGGAAGAATTAATAAATTTTATGAAGAAACTGTATTAGAAGAACAAAGTTTCATTAAAGATTCAGACCTTAAAGTAAAAGATTTCTTATCTAATAATAACTCTAAATTAATTAGTTTAAATAGATATGAAGTTGGCGAAGGTATGGAAAAAAGAAATGATAATTTTGCTGAAGAAGTAATGAATCAAATTAAGTAAGAAGAAATTCTTGCTTTTTTTCTTGAAAAATTTCAAATTATGTATTATAATCATAATTGGTCATGAAGGGAGGGGAGAAAATGACTCATGTAGATGTTAAAGATGGAAATATTGAAAACGCTTTAAAACGTTT
>CAZJEW010000019.1:0-24860 GCA_964545285.1 uncultured Clostridium sp. | reverse complement strand
ATGATGTTAAAATAGAATTAATACTTGAACCTTATGATGTATCAACTGCTAATGGTGAAATGATTTTTGGAATGAATTTAGTATTTGGTCAACGAGAAAGAAAAGAAATTGGAGCAAGAACTAAAAGAGCTATGGAAGAAATGGCATTGGAGCGTGTTCACCCTTCTAAAGCACCTTATGGTTATATTAGAAATAAAGAAACTGGTCATTTAGAAATTGAACCAATTGAAGCTGAAGTTATTAAAGATATTTTTAATCTATGCAAACAAGGTAAATCAGTAAGAGGTATTGCTACTATAATGAAAGATACAAACAGATACTTAAAAACTGGCAAATGGAAATCTGATAGAGTTTATAAAATATTAACTAATTCAATTTATATCGGAACATTTGCTTTCGGTAAGTATAAAAGAAAAGCACAAGATATTTTATATGTAGAAAACTATTGTGAGGCAATAATTGATAATGAAACTTGGAATGTTACAAGAAAAGTATTAGAGAAAAATAAACATCCAAATTATGGAGAACATATTCATTTATTTACAAGTTTAGTTAAATGTCCAGATTGTGGTGGGATACTTTCTTCTACTAATTCATTTAAAAATAGTGGTACACCAAAAGAAAAAGTATATTACCATTTAACTTGTAAAAATCCTAATTGTAAATCAAAAGGACTTCATTATAATTGTGATAAAATTGAAAAACAATTAACAAAAATTTTAAATGAACTAACTAGATATATACAAGACAATACTAATGAGATATTAACTTCAAATAGTAAAAAATCTACTGAATTAAAAGATATTGATAAAGCTATTGATAAACTAAAAATACAAGAAAAGAAACTTGTTGATTTATATTTATCTTCTTCCCTTAATGTAGAAGTTATAAATCAAAAGAATGAAAATATCAAAAAAGAAAATAATAAATCTTTATATATTGGATTATTTTTACTAGTAATTATATTTTGCATTGTTTCAATATTTGGATCAAGTATTTCAGTTCAAATTAAAAATGGTATAACATTATTCTATATTGGACATTTATTTGGAACTATTATCTATTACTTTTTAAACAAAAGTAAGATAGATAAATCATATATTCCAAATATATATATTGGATTATTTATATTATCACTAGGATTAATATTCATTTCTGGGATGAATATTTATTCTGCATTATTATTAGGTATATCAAATTCATTTTATTATGCTATACCTTATTATTGTAATCTAATATATAAAAACACTTTATCAAATCTTGTGTATATAATCTATAATGTTATGGGAATATTACAAATTGCAATTATGGATTATATACTTAATATAACTAATAATAGTATTGAAATAATAGTTGGTATATATATTATTATATCTGTTATTGCACTTTGTATATTATTTATTATAGATGGTGAATTGAAAGAAAAAATCAAAAAGATGATTGAAAAAGAAAAAAAAGAAACTTTATTACTTGATTTTTCTGATACAGAAAAAAATATAGTAGAATTAATATTAAAAGATTATTCAAATAAAGAAATAGCTAAAACTGTGTTTTTGTCACCAAATACAATTAAGTTTCATATAAAGAATATTTTTAATAAATTAAAAATAAATAGCAGAAAGGAATTAATATATTTATTCAAATGATTAAATGAATAGAATGAAATTTAAGAATAATATTGTCTTTTAGAAATCAAGATTTTCTTAAGTTTATTACATTTTATATTTTTAATTACTTTATTTTGTTTCTAAGACACTATTTACAATCTTTCTTATTTTGAATACTCTTTTATTCAAAAAATCAGGGTGATCTTTAAACCATTTAATATTAAGTGGTGATGGATGTGGTAATACTATTGTTAATTTACCATTAATATAATTATTTTTAAAAATCAATTTATTAAAATCATCTTTTGGAAAAAACACTTTTGCGGATTTTGCACCTATTATTATATACATTTTATTATTAATATATTTCAGTTCTTTTTTTATCCATGTTTCATAACAAATCTTTGGTGGTTTTCTATCATTTCCATTATTATCCTTTCCAGGGTAACAATGAGCAAGAGAAGCAATATAAAAATTGTTTGGATTATAAAATGTTTCATCATCAATCAAATACCACTCATATTTTAATTTTTTCCCACTTTGATCGGTAAAAGGTTTTAATGTTTTATGAACAATTGCGGAAGGCGCTTGACTTATTTGAACAATTTTAGAGTTAATATTTCCCAAAAAGATTGGATGTGGCTGGAATCCAAACTTTTCTTTACATATTTCACATTTTTTCAAATTATTTATTAAAGTATCAAATTCTTTTTGCATTAATATTTTTATACTCCCCAATATATTTAATCGATATTAAATATATAATTATTTTTAAAAACCTGTTTCCAATGAATTGCTCATTGCCTTACCATTTACTGTTTTTGTCATATCCAAATATGATTTCCATTTATTTTCTGAGAAACGACTATATGATGTTACAACTCCAATATTATTTGTTAAAGTTCTAACTTCATTTATAACAGATAAACTAGCATTTGCTTCCGTATAATAGTATCCAATGCTATCAATTGCATTGATTACTGCTACATGTTTTCCTTTGTCACACTCTGTTGCATAAGTTAGAACATCTCCTATAGAGCCTTTATTTGAATTCGTTATACGCTTTAAATCACCATAGCTCCATCTACATAATTGTGCTGAAGAACCTATTCCGCTATTCATACTAAAATTAGCTTGATAATAGCTCCATGAAACAAACCCTCCGCAATGAATTCCTACATTGTTAAATTTTGCTTTTTTTTCATTCCCCGAGACATTAGTTGATCCCCAAGATGATACAGCCCCTTTAACCAAATGAACCCCATGAGTATTTCCATAAGGAATTTTAATTTTATAATTCTTATATAATATTTGTGTTAAGGCAAGACTTGCAGCCGCAGCTCCAGATTTTGTACTTCCTCCGGCTATATATACTGATCTTGCAATAGCATCATTAAGTTGTTCTAGTGAAGACCCCTTACTTAATAAATACTCACTTAAATCAGTTTTCAATAAACTAATATCGGCTACATCATTAGTTACCACAATATCTGAAGTGTTAATGTTAATATGTTTTTCGGATATACTACCACTACTATTTTTAGAGTAAATATAATACTCCCCAGGAAGTAATACAAAGTCTATATCTTCTTTTGTTGAACTAATCCACTTAGAATCGTTAACAGAAATATTTTCTTTTGAATTTGAAAAATAATATCCTGTAACATCACTATTCTTTAATGTTATATACGTTCCATTCTTATTTAAACTTAAATTATTTTCTTTAGATGTATTGTTTTCTGATGAATTGCCATCTTTATCCCCGTTATCTTCAGTAGAAATGTTACTATCATTCGTATATGCAGTGCCTTCAACATATTCTACAACAGCTTTTGGATTTTTAGCAAGAGTTAAACATTCTTCAAAATTAAAATTATAATTATTTAACTTTAAAATAATTGAAATAAAAGTTGGAACTAGAAATATCATAACTGCTGATATTGCTTTTAATGATACAGAACGCATAACATTCTTATTTTCATTAACATTAATAATTGCTTTGACCATCGAGATTATACACGAAACAATCAATATAATTGGAACAATTATCCTTATTATTTTAATTATTTCTCCTATTAATCTTATTGAAGAAGCAATATCTGATCTTTCACAAAAACGTAGACCAGTTACAGTTACATATGTACCACTAGTATATGAACTTGAACCACTAGATGAACCTCCTGAACTATTTGACGTATTTGAAATATTATCAGATGCACCACTTGAAACATTATCATCATCATTTGATTCATCATTAGAGCTACTTGAAATTTTACTAATAACTAAATTTCCTATTCCATCTGGAAATCTAAAACTATTTAATAATTCTGCAGAAAGATTTTCAAAGTTTTTTAATTTTAAAATTGTAATTGAGCCATGTGGCCCAGTGTTTCCCTTACTATCTGCAAAAGAAGATCCCATTCTGCTTCCATATGAGATGCTGTCTAAAGAGTCTATGCCTACACCGCTTCCTCTATTGTGAATATATTTACCATTTCCAAGATAAAGCATAATGTGAGATGATTTATTTACAGAATCCAAATTTGAATAAGAACTACTACTATATCCTATTACACCAATTAAATCTCCTGGTTCTAATTTATTTATAATATCGTATGAACTAACAGCACTTTGTATAGTTTGCCCCTTACTTAAACGATAACTTTTAGAACTATAATAAGAACTATGAGAAGACCAACCATCATATCCATTTAATGCCACTCTGCCTGAACTAGTCAAATATCCATCACCAGATTGAGGTTGTGATATTTTTCCATTACTATTTACTTGCATTTGTAATGCATTATATAATATAAAACTTACAAATGCATTACAATCCATAGCATAATATTTATTACCACTATCTGTTTTAGTAGTAAATCCTAAATATATTTTTTCTAATTCAACATCCTTTGGAGATACATAAACTATTTCAGATTTTTTATTAGAATACAAATAATATGCATAATCAGTAATTATTTTTCTAGCCTCATTTTCTGTTAATGCATTAATCTTAAAAGGAATAATTAACAAAATTAAAAATAAAAATAATATAAATTTGTTTTTCATAAATCACCTGTTTACTATTTACTCTCTAGTCTAATTATATCAAAACAAAATTAATTGTAAATACTATTATTTTCATATAATGTAAAAAAAGCTAATTTTACAATTAGTTTATATTTAATTAAGATGATTTAATAGCATTCTCAACTATAGTTTTTGTACAAGTGCCATCACCCATAAATGTATAGCTAGAATCACTACAATATCCAGTCTTATTTTGTTTTGGATAACATCCACCATTCAAACCATTAATATTCTCATATTGATTTGGATCCTTTACATATATGTAATTTGCTGTATCTGAACAGGAAGAAGTGTAATCAGTAGTTGTTGTGAAATAGCATTTATTTCTTGAGCTTAACCATATACATTTATTTCCTTGATAGCAATATTCTGAGATACAAGATGATTGTGTAGTATATTCTGTCATTTCTCTGTACGCGCAACCTGTTAGCCCTTGCGTATATAGTACTCCGTTAAAACCAGAGGTTCCTCCTGAACCATCAGGTAGCATTTTGGAAGGACAAACTTTATCTGCTTCAACTTTTTTATTGCCAACAAGTGTAACACAAACATCACTGATTTCAGTGGTATTTTCAGGGCATACATAACTAGCTTTTATAGTAAGAGTTTTTATACACTTTGTACCATTTAATGAATAACCATCTTCACATTTATATGTTGGTATAGCTTCAATAACATTCACTTTCACAGTTGCTACTTTACCATTATAAGATTCAACTGTAATTATTGCATTCCCAATTTTAAGTCCAGTAATTTTACCATCTTTCACTGTAGCTATTAATTCATTACTCGTTGTCCACTTAAGTACTTTATTAGTAGCATCTATTGGTTCTATTGTCACCTCAACATTTTGAGTACTTCCAACTGTTAAAGATATACTTTTCTGATTTAATGAAATAGATGAAACTTCAATCAAATCTTCTCCCCATTTAGCATATAAAGTAATATCATTATAACCAATTATGCATCCATCCTTATCTTTTAATACTTCAGCTTCTATATCCAAAGTACTCGTTGTTTTAACTTCTTTTGTTAGTTCTTTGTCATAATACCATCCTGAAAAAACATAATTGTCTTTTACAGGTGTGGGCAAATCACCATATGTATCAGGTCCACATGCGATACATATTGGCATTGAATCAATTTCGTTTCCTTCATTTGTATCAAATATAAGACTAAAAGATCCGCCTGAAATAGATTGACATTCAATTACATTGTTTTTATATTTTTTTATAACCCAAAATGCTATAAAAGACACGATAACTATTAATAAAACAATTAAAAATATAATAATTTTCTTTTTATTATTCATATTAATTCTCCTTAATATAATTATAACATATATTAATACAATTAAAACTATTATGTAAAAGTTGCGAAAAACTTATGTAAAATTATTATTTTTAAAAATGAAAAACAAATGGGTAAAACTCTATACCAAATTTTACAATATTATATATGCTTTGAACATTTAATACTAAAAAACATATAATAATACAAATCATTAAGATATAATTATTTTTACCAAAAAGCTTATCAAAGAATTTATATAAAAGGATCAGATATGACCAAGAAAAATATAAAGAATATATTATCAAACACTTTTCCATTGTTCCCCAACCTACAATCACAAGAATAAGAATTGACAACAAAGTCCAACCAAATGAAATTCTAACAATCTTTTCTTTTTTATTCATCAAAAAAGAAATTATACATATTATAAATATTAAAAAGCCTATTATATTAAATGAGTTGTTATTTACTAATTGATAAGACGGATGCATAAATCTAGTTAAATTAATTTCACTTTTGGGAGCAATAAAACATCCCAATACAAAATTAGAAAATTGAATTATTTTATTTTGATAACCAATATCAGTTCCAGCAAATCTTAATAATGCATTCATAGGAGTCTTAACAAAAAACACTGTATCATATTGTCCAAAAACAATAGCTAAAACAATAAATAATAATCCATATTTAATTACCGATATAATATATTTTTTAATAGGCTTTTTAAACGTTAAAAAAGGTAACAATATTGAATTAGTAATTAAGCTACCAGCAGATGCGTAAAATAATAATACTTTAAATTTATTTTTAACAACATAATAATAGATTAAAATTATTAACCAAAATAATCCAAAAACATATTGTTCAATATTAAATACAAATAATAAAAATGGAAAAGATAAACAATAAATCAACTTAAATAATAATGAATTCTTTTTACAAACCATTCTTGCAAGCAATATTGCTATAATATTTAAACAAATAATTTGAAAAATGACTATAAAAACAGAATAAAAGTATATATAGTTATTAAAAAAATGAGAATATACTTTTGCTCCAACAGATGATAGTAAACCAAAGGGATATGAAAACAATGCAAATAATGGCTGCCTTATATCATTTTCCGGTGCACTAAAATTTTTAAAAGAATCAGATTCGATTTGAACTCCGGTATCTGTAGTATAAATTACATCATATCGTTCTGCCTTAATATTAACAGGATAATAAAATACCGAAGTACTACTATATATAATAACAATAAAAATAGATAAAATAAGTGTAGAAAGAATAATAAAATACTTTTCTGTCATTGATAAAGATTTAATAAACTTTTTAATGATCGGATAAATATGTCTTACTAAATAAAAATATATAAAAAATATTGACATACCGGATATCAAAAAAGCAAATATTATTAAATGATAATGAAATGAATTAGGTAATGAAAAAATATTAATAATTCTATCTACAAAAACATTTAAATATGAATTATTATTTTTAAAAGAATTTAGCAAATTAATAATTGTAAATATAGTTAATGCTATTGAAAATATTATATCTATTCCTTTATATAGAAATGGTTTATTAAAATTTTTTTCAAGTAATTGAAATTTATTTAAAATAATTAAAGCAGTAATAAATGATACTGAAACACTTATTGTCCATGATAAAGATGAAGTATTCAAAGTTATTACTGATGTTAATGCAGCAAAAGAAATAGAAATAATAAATATAAATATTTTTTTCATAATTTAACTCCTTGAAATGATTAAAATTTAGGTATATATATTAATAGTAACATTATTATTCCATAGAATCCTAATAATAATAGCAAAGTTTTATCATTTATAATAACATCAGCAGGATCACCGTAACTATCACCTTCTATGTCCATACTATATTTCATACATATAAGTATTATTAGAGGCACAGTCCAAATAAATAAATCACTTAGATTTTTTGCTGTCGTTACATTTACTGTCCATAAAGAATAGAATACTATTGCTAAAGATAGACACATATACATATTTTTATCTAAAAAATCTTTATTATAATATTTTAATACATTTCTAGACTTAGATCCTGATTTTAACATTTCGTTTCTTCTTTTGCCTAATCCTAAATAAAATGATATTGCAATTATAGTTAAATATAACCAATTTGAAACTTCAACATTAATAATTGTTGCTCCATATAAAACTCTTATTAAAAACCCTATAACTAATATTACTATATCTAATAAAGGAATATTTTTAAATCCAAAGCTATACATTATGTTTATTATGATATATATAATTAAAAGTATAAAACTAACATTGAATAATTCATTAGTAGCAAAATAATTTAATAGAAAAGAAATTATTAATAATAATATTGCAAAAAATAAAGCATTTTTAACACTTACTTTTCCAGAAGCTATTGGCCTATTTTTTTTAATATCGTGTTTTGCATCATTCTCTTTGTCTCTAATATCATTAATTATATAAACAAAAGAAGCTGACAAACTAAATGCAAAAAAGGAAATAAGACAACAAAAAAAAGAATTTATATTAGTTAGTTTACCACTGAAAATTAAAGGGAAAAATATTAAAATATTTTTAATATAATGCTTTAGTCTCATTAATTTTAATAAATTCTTCATAATAACTCCAATTAATTGTTTTTTCCTTCTATGCGTTGAAATAATAATGGAGATGAATCAATTATTAATTTACCATCAATTATTGATTCTTTCCATTCACATTGTTGTGTTTGTTTCAAAATATTTTTTATCTTTTTTGATGTATCAGGCATTATAGGACAAATTAAATTTGCTATATTATTCATCATGTAAACACATGTATATGTGGTGTCATTAAATGCATTAATATTTTCTTTTACCTGTACCCAAGGTTGACATTCATCATAATATTTATTTCCATATGTAATATAAGCCATTATTTCTTGCATTGCTTGTTTCAACTCACCTTTTTCAATTAATGCTCCAATATTTTCAAAAGCTAGTTTCGTTAAGTTCTTTACTTTTTCATCAACCTTACCAGTTGAAATAACTCCATCAAATTTCTTCAATATAAAAGATAAATTACGATTAACAAAGTTACCTAACACACCAACTAAAAATTTATTATGAGTTTGTATTAAATCATCTTCGTTAAAACTCATATCGCTCTTTTCAGGTCCAAACATAGTCATATAAAATCTAACAGTGTCTACATCATAATTCTTTAATAAATCATTTACTATAATAAAATTTCCTTTTGACTTACTCATTTTTTCTGAATTCATATTAACATAACCACTTGATATTTCATATTTTGGTAATTGATAATTGTTCTTTAAACCAATTAAAAGCGCAGGATAAATAATAGAATGAAATGTTATATTATCTTTTCCATGTACAAAATATGTCCTAAGATTATCATTATCTTTACTCATGTATTTATCGAAATCAATACCGTTCGTTTCCGAAAATCTTTTTCCTGTTGTTAAATATCCTAATACAGCCTCTATCCAAACGTAAATCCTTTTATCTTTATAACCATCTATAGGAACTTCAATTCCCCAGTCAAGTTGTCTAGTAATAGCTCTATCTATTAATCCCATTTTTAAAAACTTTTTTGTTTCAGTATAAGCTTGTGTTCTCCAATTTTTACCATTTTCTTCTGCGAATTTTTCTAAATCGTTTTGAAATGCAGATAACTTAAAATATAAATGTTTATTCTCCTTCTCTCCTGTAATATTTCCACATTCTTTACAATGTTTATCTAAAACTTCATCAGCATTTAACGAAGTTAAACAATCATCACATTGATCTCCAGAAGCTTTACCACCACAATGAGGACAAGTTCCTTCTATTTCTCTATCAGATAAAAATTTATTACATTTTTCACAGTAATCTTGCAAAATTGTTTTTTCATAAATATATCCGTTTTTCATTAACGTTAAAATATAATTCTCAACTTGATTTTCATGATATTCATCCATTGTTGATGTATACAAATCATAAGAGAAATTCAAATTATTAAATGTTTTAACAAATTCATTATGATAAAAAGTTGCAATTTCTTTAGGAGTTTTTCCCTCCTTTTTAGCCCTTTCAGTAATCGGAGTTCCGCGAGTATCAGAACCAGATACATACATGACATTATCACCATTTTCTCTATAATATCTTGCTATTATATCTCCGGGTAACAAAGCTGCTAAATGACCGATGTGTAGTAAATAATTAGCATATGGCCAAGCACCACCTATAAAAATGTCTCTTTTCACTATAATCACTCCTTATCGGTTAATTTTATCATAATTCCATATAAAATACAATTTTTATCAAATTAAAATAATTACAAAAGTAATTATTTTAATAAGCAGTTATAATTAATTTATTGATTTTCCATTAATATATAATTTATATACATTATAATTAATATTTGAATAGGATGAATCTAAATCATTTAAACTTGTAATAAATGAATCTCCGTAACTAAACACACCATTAGCACCACTTGCTCTTGTCGTAACTGTTATATTATTTAAAGTTAAATAAGCACCAGCTTTAGCAATGATAGCAGAATTATTTCCATAAAAATTATATCATATTAAAAAGTAAATAATATTGTTTTCACAAAAAAATTATAAAAAAACATAATTAATTATTAATTATGTTGTGAACCAGTATTAATAGATAAACCTATTTCATTTCCTGAAGAAGAGTATACATCAATGTATACACCATTGTATATATAACACCACGAATAATCAGTTATATTAAGTTCCTTTTTTTCATCAAGATAACTTGAAGAAGAACTATGTTCATGATTAATTTTGTCATCTGATATTGATGCAGTATAATCAAACATTTTTTTATTATATGAATATCTGACATCATCTGTTATTTCTTCGTCTACTGTTTCAGTCCAATCAGCTTTCATATTATAAATAGATTCATTAGAAGCAATGGTATAATTATTATTAGCAGAAGCAATTGTCTTTTCAGTACCCATATTAGGCTTAATCTTTTCTAAATCGAGTCCAAATTGTTTAAATGCAGACACTGGATCACCTATTATTGTTTCGGTTTTTTCTTTTTCTTTTGCACATCCATTAAATAGTATAATTGCAATTAATAAAACTATTATTAATATTTTATTTTTCATTATCTCTCCTTAATACGATATATTATAGCATATTATTTGTCAGGTTCAACTGTTTTTTCTAAAAATATTCTTTTAGAAAACCCGCCACGAATTAATCTTTTTTCATCAGCTTTAATAGACAATTCTTCAACACTTAAACCTTCTAATTTAGTAAGATCAATAAGTATTTGATAAAGATCAACAAGTTCAGCTATTCTTTCGTTATTAGTTTTTGCACTAATAAATTCATTATATTCTTCTAACAATTTGTCTTCAAGTGCTTTCTTATATTCTTGTTCACTTAACACCCTTGTTACAGATGAGCATCCTTTATCTTGTGATATTTTTTCAGGAATTTTGTCCCTTATCAATTTATTATATATTATTTCCATATTACCTCAATTCTTTAATTATTATTTTCACTTACTGTATCATATTTCCAATCATTAATTCCTCCGAAAGTATATACATTAGTATATCCTAATTTACTTAAGGTTTCAGCAGCAGTAGTTGCTCTTACACCACTTTTGCAATATAAAATAATTATACTTTCTAAATTGTCAGTAATTTCACTTGAAAAACTTTTTTCAATTTCATCATATGGCATATTGATAGCATTAATCAAATGTTCTTCATTATATTCTTCAAGTTTTCTGACATCAAGTATTATTATATCAGGATTACTACTAATCATATAATAAGCATCATCTACGCTTATTTTTTGTAATTATTTTCATTTGTATTATTAGATGTACAGCCAAATAATATATTAATTAAAAATACAAATAACAATAACTTAAATATTTTTTTCATACTTCTCCTATTATACAAGTTAATTATTCAATATGCTGTAACCATAAAATAAATTATCAATTTTCTTAATCATAGAATCTAATGGTTTATTTAATACTCCAGCAAAGAATAATAATGACAACACTAACACCAGAGTGATATATAAAGTAATAGTAAAAGATATTTTTTTATTTTTATTTTTCATTTATACCTCCAATTATTGTCTATGTTATTATCATTCTTTTTGTTATTTGTTTTGCTAATATTAATATTAATACCTGATTTTTTATAAAAATAATATAATGCACCTATAATCATAATAATGAAGACAATCCACAAAAATGTTATAAAACCTCCGCCACCACTACTTTCAATAGGATTGCTTATATCATCTATGACATCTGCTCTAATAATATTAAACGTGTACGTTTTACTATCATCATCCGTTGTAACAACAACAGAGATAGTTGTGGTATCATCTTTTAAAGTAACAATTCCATCACCTTTTATATTACATGTTTTAGATTCACAAATCGCATATATTTTTAATGTATTTGTGTCAGGTGAAATATTAAGAGTATATACTAAAGTAGTTGACTTAAATGATGGAGAGATACTATGTCCTTCAACTTCAAGACTACTCAAATATGCATAAGATTTTTCTTTTTCTTCTCTCGTAATAGAAACAGTATATTCTCTTGTAGATCCATCTTCAGCAGTTACAGTTAATGTATAATTATTAACACCTACTTTCAATGTTCTCGTTCCATTACCTTTGATAGTACATTTGTACCCGTTACACGTTCCAGCAATATAGACCTTTTCCGTACTATAGGGTACTGTAGCAGTATATCTTGTTGAGTTAGAAGAGAATAATTGATCCAATGTTGCATTGGTAATTTTCAAACTCTTAAGAGAGGTATCTTTATCTTTTTCTGGTAATTTAATAGATATCGTGATACGTTGTGAAGAACAATTAACATCATAAATTTGATCAGGTACTTTGTTATCATCTAAAACAAAAGATGTATAATATGAACTTTCATCAAAAACACTTACGTAACTGTAACCATTAGTAGCAGTGTCTTTAACCTTAAGTTGAACTTTTGCAAATATAATTGAATCAGAAGTATCAAAAAAGTAATTGTTGCTATTTGAAGTTCCTATATTAAAACTAACTTTATTAGTATTTTCATCTATTTCTGTAATATTATTTTTATATGTATCCCATTTATTGAATATTGTTAAATAAGAATCATTTGATGCATTCTTAACAACATCAAATACGTTAGGATTATATGTAAAAGAAAATACAGCATCAGAAATGTGTTGAGTATCTGAATATCCACTCACGCCCATATTAATAGTAATAATGTTACCAGGTTGTAGTGTAGTTTCATCATTGGAATTAAGACTTCCATAACATCTTAAATCACCATAAGCAAAAACTTTATATGGAAATATTAAAAATAATACTAATAACATAAGAAGTCTTTTCATAAAATCCTCTTTCTACTATGTTAATTGTATCAAATATATTATAATTTGTGAATACATTTTATTAATTAATACATGGAAAAAGGAGCATTACTGCTCCTATTAAATGGATACTATGCAAGCATAGGTTTCATTATTTTATATAGTTCCTTTTCACTAATTACATTACCTGAAGTAATTGGAATATCATTAAGTAATAAGGTAGGTATTATTTTAATATTATATTTTTCTTTTTCATTACACAATACTTCGGTAACATCGATTTCACAATTCAAATCTTTTTGAACTTTTCTAATAATCTTCATTATTTTAATCCCGTTGCTTGTATCTGCACCTATTAATTTTAAGTTCATTTTAATCATCTCCTATAAAACCAATAGTTTTCTAACCATATATCATCTCCTCTCACTATTAATACTACTAGTCTATTGTTAAATTATCGTGAAAAGCACGTATATATTTTTAAAAATGTAAACTAATCAACATTAAAATATTTTTTAAGTTCTAATACTATTGTTTTTCTAAAGAAAGTAAATAAAAGAATAATCACCAAAAGTCCTAAAGAACCTAGTACAATGATTGGCCAATTCATTCTTACTACTTTACTTATAGCTAGTATGCAGAAAATAACAGATCCAATTGCAGTCCAAAACATTGGAATAAATTTTTTCCTTTGATTCTTATATGCAGAAAAGAACAATATAATTTGTATCGCTAAAACGCTAAAATCAATTATTGTAATTACAAAGTAAGACCAATGAGTCCTTTCTATTAAGTCAATTAAATATAAATATGCACATGCAATAAATATTACAACAGTAAACCTTTTTATAAAAGTATTATCAATGAGAGGTTTATTCAAAAAAGCAAAATAAAATATTATTTCAGCACCTATTACATACAAAGTCCATTCCTTCCCTCCAACAAATAAATTAACAATACCACAAACAATAATAGATATTAAAAACAATAATAATATTATTCTTCTTGTTAACAGAAATTTATTAATACTTTTTCTAATTTTAGGATAGTTATTATTAATTTTCATATTCATCACTTCCATATACTTTAACTTTAATATTATTATGTTCCAAAATATTGTATAAACTATTCTCAACAGATTTATTTCTAGTAAATTTTGTAATTGATAGAGTCAAAATATTATTACATGTTAACATTGAAAATAAAACTTTATTCGTTATCCCTGTTCCCAAGGAAAAGTCCATTTTTTCAATGTTTCTTTTCATATCATCAGGAATATTAATATTTCCAAGATTTGATAAAACTGTAGTTATTACTTTATCACCCAAATATCCATAAACTATTGATGCAATTGGTCTTTTTATAAACAAAGGAATACATTTTATAGATTTTACCAATCTATTTGTATATGTCATTGTATTATCAAGATTAACTTTAGTTATTTTTTCTTTCATTTGTTTTTTAACTTCAAGCAAAACATCATCAAAATCAGTAATATTCTTTCTTTTAATTGAAATAACTACATAAAGCGAAAAGTTTCTAAGAGTTTTGGAAGGATAAAATTTTCTCATATTCACGGGAACTTGAATCTTTATATATCCATCTTTTGACGTTGAAAAAGAACAACACATAAAAATAAATGTAAGAATTAATTCAGTAACTGAACAATCATTTTTCTTACATAAACTCTTTATTGAGTCAATGTTCATATCAAAATGTAATAATTGACATGGTCTAATGTTTGATAATTTCCCATCAATCTCTAGAGCTTTTGAGTCAACTAAACTTTTAGATTTGTTAGAAGATACCCTTTCGGTAAACTCATCTTTAATTTCATCTTTGGAATAATCATTATTAATATTTAAAACTATTTCGTTATAAGAGACATTTTTACCTAGTAGTCTTAAATATTCTGCTACTAAGGTTGAAAGGAATACTACTCCTCCATATCCATCTGTTAAAATATGAAAATATTCTATGCTTATTCTATTTTTATAATAAACGGTTTTAAATGATTGTTTACCAATATTTGATACATTAATGAATGAACATGGAAGTTTATTATCCTTATATACATGAAATCTTTTTCTAATACCATCTATATAATTCCAAAAAAAGCCTTTTCTTATAGATGTACTAAAAGTAGGAAATCTTTTTATAGTAAAAGTTAATGCAATAGATAATATTTCAGGAACTACATCTTCCTTTAAATAATATGATAATCTAAAAACACTCATCCATGATTCTTTCATAGAAAGTGGATATATTTTTGCTGCATTATCTAAAGGATACCAATTTGACACACTATCTTTGTAATATGTTCCTAAATTATTGATAGAAAGAATATCAATAATAGAATCTAACTTATACCCATGATTTAAATAGTAATTAATTGCTTTTTCAAAGTCTTCATCTAATAATTTTGTATCTACAGCAGTTAAAAACACATTATTATTAAGATTATTAAAATAGTTTATAATTTTTTCTTTTTCTTCATCATTAAAATTATTTAAAAATTTACTACTATATGCTTTCATATATCTATTTTAACACATTTTTAATATTTTATGATATATTATCTTCTATTAAGTGTACTTAAAACATTAGTAAAAGATTTTGATAAAATGGATTCATTATATTCTCTTATTATCTCTTCATCTTTAATTGATCCAAAAGCATTATTAAAATCCTCTATCTCACCCATTAATGCAGTACTATTTTTTCTATATTTGTCAATGAAATAATAAGACAATAGTTTAGAATACAAATATCTAAAAACTTCACTTGTACATCTTTGACCATGTGGATACAAAAAGATACCATCACTAACTGTTGCTTCATTTACATGACATAAATAATATAAATTAAATTCAGAATAACCTAATAACTCATCCATATTAGAAAGTTGTTCTATAGCGGCTTGTTTTCTATATTTTGTTTGTCTTAAATAATCTAAAAATATATATTCAATAAACATTGAGTAAGCTTCTCTAAATAAACTATTAGTTCCCATCGCATCACCTTCTAATGTGCTTATATTTTTAAATTGCCATGCATGAGCAACTTCATGAGGTAATGTTACCGAACTAGAAACAGAGTTATTAAAAAAAGAATTAATAAAGCATTCATTAGTACTGACTAGATGATGAGTTAAACCTCTTGCATTTAAGCCAAAAAATTTTTGATTATTAATTTCTATCCTTTTTCCATCAACTAACATTCTATAGAAATCATGCATATCGGGATTTAATTGTTTAAAAAAACTATCTACTAGAAAATAAAAATCTTTATTTGATAAATTTTTTCTAAAAGAAAATGAACTAGAAGTATAAGTACCATCAAATAATACAGAATACTTAACAATATCGTTTGGATTATTAATAACATAATTACATGATTCATCTAATAATCTTTGTCCACCATATTCAAATGAACTATCTTTTTTATATCTTTCAAATAATGTTTTACCATCTATGTATATTATCATACTTTCAAGAGTATCCAAATCCATTTGAATGCTCTTTTTCTTGTTATTATCATTTTCACTATTTAATAATTCTAATAATATTCTATATCTGTTTTTTAATTCTTCTACATTCCATTTCATAATAATCCCCTCTCTATTCTTTTTTAACTAGTTCAAATCCACTTTTAGTATTTTTAATTGTTGTGTTTCCATTCATTCTATATATTTTGTTTTTTATTTTTTCTACATGTCTAAGTTTTATATTATGTTTAACTCTATCTAAAACTGGTTTATATAACTCATATGCACCAGTTATCTCATTTGAAAGAATATCGAATCTAGAAAAATGACATAAAGTTACTCCTTGCATGTGAGTCAAATATTCGGCTATTTCATCATTAGTAGCTGGTTTAATCCCATTTATATTAACCGCCAAAGGTTTATTACTTATTATACTTCCAAATTCTAAACCAGAACTCATTTCTCTAAAAATAGTGCCATTTATATCAATTTGTTTAATAAGCATTTCAGTTATACCATTACCATTTAACATAGAATAATCTAAAGAATTAATTTTAGAATATTCAGGAATAAAATCACCATTTATCATTCTAATGTATGTTGCATTTTTGTCAACTCCAAGCAAATGTGATAAATTAACTATATACCAATCTCCAAACACTATTTTTCACCATTTTTAGTTTTTAAAACTCTTCTAGTTTCTACAACTTCTGTATTAATAGGAATAATACTTTTCATACCACAATAAGGACATGTATATTCATAACCTAATGCTATTACAGGTACAAAGACATCATCATAGAAATTTACATCAATTACTTTGGTAGGTAAATTTGTAACATCAATATCATTTTCACTATAACATCCATAATTACCATATCCTAAACCAGTACAAATAACTTTAACTGTTTTTTCTTCCATAAAATCCTCCATTCATTTAATGCCGTATATTATATCATATTTTACTATATTTTAAAAGAAAATATTAAATATTTATTAAAGATATGTTATAATTATCGTATGGTAGAAGAGATTAGAAAATATGATAAAAATTTTACTGAACAAGCCTTATATAAATATGTTGAGGATATTTTTAATGCTCTAATACAAGGAATAATGAATTATAACGTTTCATCATTATATAATTATATCGATGAAAATATATATAACAAATATTTAGAAATAATTGAGGGATATAAAAAAATGAAAATTAAAAGAGTTTTTTCGAATGTTATTTATAAAAACAAAATGATAAACTCTTGTAGTGCAGATGAAAATACTATTATTATTAAAATACTAATGATTACTAAATATAAAGATTATTTTTTGTATCAAGACGGAAGTTATGTTGATAATAAGTCACCACAATTAATTGAAAAAGGACATTATATTACATTTAGTAGAGACTTATCAAGTCCATCTTCTAAATACAGAATTATAGAAATGGATGCAATTTAAAAGAAGATTACTCTTCTTTTTTATTTCCATGTCCAATCTCTTATTTCTGGCATATCTATTCCATTTTCATTTATATACTCTTTATGTTCTATAAGTTTATTTTTACACCACTCATTCAATGATGCACTTTCATTTTCTATTGACGGAATATATTTAATAGCATCCATTACTAAATGGAATCTATCTAATTTATTTTGAACTTTCATATCAAATGTAGTTGTTATTGTACCTTCTTCTATATATCCATGTACATGCATATTTTGATTGTTCCTTTTATATGTTAATTGATGAATTAAATGTGGGTACCCATGAAACGCAAATATTATTGGTTTATCTTTAGTGAATAGTGAATCATACTCTTCATCTTCTAGTCCATGGGGATGATTATCATGAGAAACAAGCTTCATTAAATCTATTACATTTACAACCCTTATATTTAATTTTGGAAAATTTTCTTTTAATATTTTAACTGCAGCTAAAGTTTCAATAGTTGGTGTTTCTCCGGAACATGCCATGACTATGTCAGGATTGTTTCCATCGTTAGTACATGCAAACTTCCATATACCGACACCTTTAGTACATTGCTTAATTGCTTCATCCATATCCAACCATTGTTGTCTTGGATGTTTTGAAGCAACAATTACATTAATATAGTTTTTGCTCCTAATACAATGATCAAAACAAGATAATAAAGTATTAGTATCTGGAGGAAGATATATTCTTACAGTATCTGCTTTTTTAGTTACCATATGATTTAAAAATCCAGGATCTTGGTGTGTAAAACCATTATGATCTTGTTGCCAAACATATGAAGATAATATAATATTTAAAGATGAAATATCTTGTCTCCAAGGTAATTCTTTACATACTTTTAACCATTTAGCATGTTGGCTTGCCATAGAATCAATTATTCTAATAAAGGCCTCATAACTATGAAAGAATCCATGTCTTCCACTTAATAAATATCCTTCAAGCATTCCTTCACAACAATGTTCTGATAATACTGAATCTATTACCCTTCCACTATTATCTAGATATTCATCATATTCATATGTTTTACCATTCCATTGTCTATTAGTTGCTTCAAATACATGATTTAATCTATTAGATAATGCCTCATCTGGACCAAATATTCTAAAATTTTTCTTATTTTCATTTAATTTGATAATATCCCTAACAAAATTACCTAATTCCATCATATCTTGTTTAATAACTGAACCAGGTTCTTTTATATCTATTTTGTAGTCTCTAAAATTTGGCATTTTTAATTCTTCTAATAGTAATCCTCCATTAGTAACAGGATTCATTCCCATTCTTGAATTGCCCTTAGGTGCAAGAGCTTTTAAAGTTGAAATTAATTTGCCATTTTTGTCAAATAATTCTTCTGGTTTATAACTTTTCATCCAAGCTTCTAAAACTTCTAAATTTTCAGGATGTTCATCATTAACTTGTAGGGGAACTTGGTGAGCTCTGAATGTACCTTCAATAATTTTTCCATCTACCTTAGCAGGTCCACTCCATCCTTTAAGTGTTTTAAGTATTATCATTGGATAATTAGTTCTTTTATTTAATCTAGTCTTTTCTTTTATGAATTTAATATCTTCTATACATTTATCTAATGTATGAGCCATATCTTCATGCATTCCTTCTATTGAATCATTTTCAACAATATATGGATCCCATCCCATACCTTTAAAATAGTTTTCCAATTCATATTCTGGAATTCTAGCTAAAATTGTTGGATTAGCAATTTTGTATCCGTTTAAATGAAGAATTGGTAATACAACACCATCTGTAAGAGGATTAATAATTTTATTTAATTGCCATGAAGCTGCTAAAGGACCAGTTTCTGCTTCACCATCACCGACAACAACTGCAGCTATTAAAGAAGGATTGTCTAAAACTGCTCCAAAAGCATGACTTAATGAATATCCTAGCTCTCCACCCTCATTAATACTACCTGGTGTTTCAGGAGCTACATGTGAAGATATTCCTCCTGGAAAACTAAATTGTTTAAATAGTTTTCTCATTCCATCTTCATCTTCTGAAATATTTGGATATATTTCGCTGTAACTTCCTTCTAAATATGTATTTGATACCATAGCTTGACCCCCATGTCCAGGACCAGACACATAAATCATATTCAAATTATATTTTTTTATTATTCTATTTAAATGAACATAAACAAAATTTTGACCTGGTGCTGTTCCCCAATGTCCTACTAATGTTTTTTTAATATGCTCCATCTTTAAAGGTTCTTTTAGTAATGGATTATCTTTTAGATATAACTGACCAACTGATAAATAATTGGCAGCTCTAAAATATGCATCAATTTTATTTAGTTCTTCTTGTTTAAGTGCTTTCATATTTCCTCCTATTATAGATATATTATACTATAAAAGCATTAAATAAAAAAGAGTATTTTATAATACTCTCTCGCATAAATCTTCATACTTTTCACCATGTGGTTCAATAATAAATTGTCTAGTATCCTCATCGATTATTTTAATTCTAATATCAAGTCTGTTTTTAGGAAGTAGTTCTGGAATTAAATCAGCCCATTCAATAATTGAAATACCTTTTCTTTTAAAATACTCAGGTATTCCTAAATCTTGTTTCACGTCAGATAATCTATATACATCCATGTGGAATAATTTCATTTCACCGTTATCATATTCTTTAATTATATTATATGTTGGAGAAGTAATATTATCAGTAATACCTAATGCTAAAGCAAAAGCTTTAGTAAAAACAGTTTTACCACTTCCTAAATCGCCAACCAACGCAATAACCATATTTTGAAACTTTTCTGATTCAATATTCTGAGCAAGTTCCATCGTTTCATCTTCAGAATATGTTGTTAATCTATACATCTTTCTTATCACCATAATTATTGTATCATTAATAAAAAATAATATACAAGTATTTTTGTATATTTTACACATAATTTATATTATAGTTTTTAGTCCATACAATCTTTGCCTATATTCATACAATAACCTAGGAGGAAATAATATGTTTTTTGATGAAAATAACAATCTTTTTGAAATAACTAACGAAGATAATTATAATATTGACAAGTATATTGATAAAACAAATTATACTAATGTAAATGTAGGAAATATTATATTTAATAGACATAATGATTCTATAACTAATGTAGTAGAAGGATTTAATAGAGGAAATATGTTCGATAATCTTTATAATCAATACAAAAACTACAATTATAAATTAAATGTTAATAGTAAAAGAGATGAATTATTGTATAAAATACAAATATATAATTTTGCTATTAGAGATATTAATTTGTATTTAGATTTGCATCCTACAGAAAGTAATATGTTAAATATGTTTCTTAAGTATAATCAAGAATTAGAAGTTTTAAAAAAGGAGTTTACCTCATTATATAGTCCATTATCTATAAATGAAGTAAAAAATAATAACAAGTGGACTTGGATTAATAATCCTTGGCCTTGGGATAAAGGGGGAAATATATAATGTTTAAATATGAAAAAACTTTAGAATATCCAGTAAATATTAAAAAGAAAGATCTTAAAATGGCCAAATTATTAATTACGCAATTTGGAGGTCCAGATGGCGAATTAGGTGCTGCATTAAGATATTTATCTCAAAGATTTACAATGCCAGATGATATTGGTAAAGCATTATTAACAGATATCGGTGTTGAGGAACTAGGACACGCTGAGATGATATGTACAATGGTAGAACAACTATTAAAAGACTCTTCAATTGAAGAATTAAAAGATAATGGATTAGAGGGATGGTTTGTTTCACATAAAAGAGGAATTTATCCTTTTAATCAATCTGGTATTCCATTTACTGCAGCATACATAGCTTCTACGGGAGATGCCATAGTAGATTTACAAGAGGATATGGCAGCTGAAGAAAAAGCAAGAATAACATATGAAAATCTTATAGATTTAACAAATGATGAAAGTTTATTAGCACCACTTAATTTTTTAAGACAAAGAGAAATTGTACACTATGCAAGATTTAAAGAGTTACATGACTATTACAAAGGAAAAGGATATTAATCCTTTTTTAATTTTTAATATCTTTTCTAGTGAATATATTTATAGATAATATTATAAATATTATTGCATTTATAAATAATATAATAGTACCATCTTTAATAGTTAATATAACATCTAATTCGTTTTTCATACTATTTATATAATCTAAATCTTTAAATATACTATAATCAATATAAGGAAGAAAAGTATATTGAAAAATATTATATCCTAATCCAAAAAATATTTGAGCAATAATGTTTGATATTAAACATATTATTATTGATATACCTACTGAAAAAGCAGTACTACATGTTATCGTAGATAATAATAATACTAATGTACTTATAAAAAATACCGGAATAAAATTGATTATTACTTCATATAAATATTTAATATTAAAACTATAATCAAAATATAAATTAAGAATAATTATATAAGATAAATAAGTTATTATAATAAATATTATTATTACAATAAAAGAAAATAGGTATTTAGATATTAATATTTTCCATCTCTTATATGGTTTTGTAAGATATACTCTTATTGTTCCATTTTGGAATTCATTTGACACAAGACCTCCAAACAAAATACATACTAACAATCCTATAAACGGTATAAATGTAAATGTTGTATTAATTATGTAATTAATATCTTTATCTTTATTAAAATAAATTATTAAATATATAACAGATATAATAAATACCATACTTAATAATAATTTAATTTTTGAAAATTTTTTAAACTCATTACTAATTAATTTCATCATTGTTGATACCTAGTTTTTCAAAAAAATCTTTTTCCAATGAGTTATTTTTTTCTTCTATTCTATATACTTTAATATTATTTAGTATTAATTTCTTATTAATATTATATATTTCTTCGTCTGTTGCATATATGTACAAAGATTCTCCTATACTAAAATCTTCAATTAAATCTTTTGCCTTAAAATAATCATCCACCTCAAATAATATATGCTTTTTATCACTATTAATATTAATATCTTTTCTTTCTATTATTTCTCCATTATTTATAAAAATAACTTCATTACATATGTTTTCAATTTCAGACAATAAATGAGATGATATTATTATAGTTGTATCTTTTAAATTAGTTAAAAGACTTCTTAAATTTTTTATTCCAATTGGATCTAATCCGTTAGTTGGTTCATCTAATATTAATATTCTTGGATTGCCTAAAAGTGAAGATGCAATGCCTAACCTTTCCTTCATTCCTAAAGAATATGTTTTAAACTTTTTCCCTATACTTTTTTCTAAATTAACTATTTTTACTATTCCTCTAATAGTTTCTTCATTAATCCCTTTAAACATTACTTTAAATAGTTCTAAATTATCATTACCTGATAAATTTTTATACATGTCAGGATTTTCAATAATACATCCTACCTTTTCCATAGCCTTTTCAAAGTCATTTTTGAGACTAACTCCTTCATAAATGACTTCTCCTACATCTAAAGTATAAAGTCCAGTCATAATCTTTAAAAGTGTTGATTTACCCGCTCCATTTGGACCAACCAGTCCAACAATAGAATTCTTTTTAACATTGAAATTAATATTATTAAGAATTCTTTTACCATTAATAACTTTAGATACATTTTTTACTTCAATAGCATATTCATTCATATTATACTCCTTCTTAATGATAAGAGTATATCAGTTTGAAAATAGTCAAACAAACAATGATAATATATTTTTAAGATAAGAATAATTATAAAAATTCGAAAATCAGCAACTACATTTTAAAAATTCTGATATGTTATTTAACTATAATTGTTTTTTATATCATTTAAATTTTTATTAACAAAAATACACTTAATATTAAGTGTATTAAATATCATTAAGATCAACATTTTCTTCAGCTAATATGTCTTTAAATACTTCTTTAAATCTTTCTATTTCTTTTTTCTTAGAATCTTCATATACAACTTTTGTTCTGCATATAGCCTTGTAGAAGTGTTTAATTCTTACTTCTTTTTCATTATCATATAAAGCCATAGAGAAGGCACTCATAACTATTGTTAATGCAATATCTGGGTATCTATTACCAATTTCATATATTCTTTTATATTCATCAGTCATACTTACAATAAATGCAAATATTTTTTCTCTTAAATAATCTGTGTATGCTAGTTTAACTCCAGTTCTTTTTTCATATTTTGGATAAGTTCCCATAAGTATTTTAACGCATAATTCTTCAGTTGGTTCTTCTACATCAACCCTTAAGAAACGACGTAAAAAGGCTCTATCTCTTAAAATATATGCCTCATATTCTTCATATGTTGTAGCACCTATCATTTTAATATCTCCACGATCAAGACCAGGTTTTAGCATATTTGCAAAGTCTATACTCATATTTGAAGTGTTTCTATTAACCAATAAGTGAACTTCATCAATAAATAATAATATATTTTTTCTAGTTTTAAGTTCATCTACTAACAATTGTAATCTATTTTCAGATTGTCCTTCACTAA
>CAZJEW010000018.1:0-25185 GCA_964545285.1 uncultured Clostridium sp. | reverse complement strand
TTTTTATTTATATAAATTATTTCTATGTTGTTTTTTTATACACTATTTAGTATAATTATTTTAGGAGACTATTATATGGAAGATGCATACTTTAAATATAGATTTAATGAATTTATTGAGTTCAATATTAAAGAAAATGAATTTGTTACAATACTTGGAAATAATAATGATTTAATTATTAGAACACTTTTATATATTATTAAAAAAGGAAATATATTTATTGGAGATGCTGAAATTAATAATGATAATCTTAGTATTATTAGAAGAAGAATGTCTTTTGTATTATATAAGCATTTAAACATTTTTGTTGGTGAAACTGTTAAAGATGAAATTGCATTTGGTCTTGAGTCTTTAGCATTAAAGAAAGATGATATTATAACTCTAATTACTAGAGAAGCAAGAAATTTCAATATAGAAGATTTGCTTGAAAAAGATCCTAATAGTTTAGGCTCTTCTGATAAAGCAAAAATGAAAATATTATCTGCTTTAATAATTAAACCTAGAATATTAGTATTAGAAAATATATTAAGTGAACTTGATTATGAAGATAAATTAAGAGTTATTGATATGCTAAAAGAATACACTAAATTTGGAGGTGTTTTAATTAATTTTTCTAATGATATAGAAGAAAGTATGTATGGTGATAGAATCATTCTTATAAACGATAAAAAACTGGTTTGTGATGGTAAAACATTAAGTGTTTTAAATGAAGAAAAATTGTTAAAAAGATTAGGATTTGGATTACCATTTATAATAGAATTAAATAAATACTTAATGGATTATGGTGTAATAAATAAATATAATCTAAATAATAAAAGTTTGGTGGATGCTATATGGAAATAAGATTTGTAAATGTTAATTTTGTTATAGATACATATACACCTTTAGAAAAAACAATACTAAAGGATATTAGCTTTGAAATTACAGAAAAAGGTATTTATTCATTTATAGGGAAATCAAATAGTGGAAAAACAGCTATTGGAGATTTAATAAATGCATTAGTAAAACCAAATACAGGTAGAGTAGTAATAGATAAATATATAAATGATGGAAGAAGAATAAAACATATAAATAAATTAAGAAGAGAAACTGGATATGTATTTAAAAATCCATATGATATGTTTTTTAATAATACTGTAAAAAAAGAATTATCTTTTGGTATGAAATATTTTAAATATAAAAAGAAACACATTAAAGAAAGAATATCAAATGCATTAAAATTAGTTGAATTAGATGAAAGAATATTAAATGTTGATCCATTTAGATTAGATCTTATAGATGCTAAAAAAGTAGCTTTAGCATGTATTTTAACATATAATCCAAATATTATTATATTAGATGAATTTACTAATGGCTTAGGTAATAAAGAAAAAAACGAATTAATAAGACTACTTAAAATGTTAAAGAATAAATACAATAAAACAATTATCTTACTAACTAAAGATACTAATTTTGCATATCAAGTTACAGATCATGTATTTTTATTAGACAAAGCAAGAATAATAACTGAAGGTAATAAAGAATTATTAAGAGATAGTGAATTGTTAAACAGCTTAGGTTTAGAAGTTCCATTTATAGTGAAATTTATAAATGAATATAAAAAACATAATAAATATTTTTATGATTATACAAATATTCTTGATTTAATAAAGGGGGTGTATAGAGATGTATTCTAGAAATTCTTTTGGATCATTTTATCCTGTAGATTCATCTATTCATAGACTTAATCCAGTAGTTAAATTAATATTATTTTTAATAGCAGTTTTTTTAGTAATAGCATCAAAGTCATTATATATTCATTTGTTTTTACTATCTTTAGTTATAGTAATGATACTACTTAGTTATGTTCCTATTAAATATTATTTTAAAACATTTTGGTTTTTTAGATATATATATTTAATAATAGTATTTGCATCAGCATACTTTGGTAATACCTTAGAACTTACATGTATATATTTATTAAAATTAATTATTATAGTTGAATATTTAAATATATTGGCATTTACTACTTCTCCAAGCGAAACAATATATAGTGTTGAAAAAGTAATAACTCCATTTAATATTTTATTTTTACGTGTTTCAAAAATAGCATTTAAAATTAATAACTTATTAAGATATATTCCAAGAATGCAAAATACAGAATATAAGATATTAAAAGCTCAATCATCAAGAGGTATAGATTATAATCATTCAACGGTATTTGGAAGATTCTATGCATTAAATAAAATATATTCTAATATGTTTAAATTAACAAGAAGAAAAAATGATGAAATATCATTTTCTGGTAAATTAAGACTCTATGATGTTAAAATGTATAGAACAAATTATAGAACAAATAAAGTAGGATTCTATGATATAGTATTTATGTTGTTTCATTTGTTATTAATATATGCATATATAAATGATGTGGGGCTTATATGAAATATTTGATTAATTTAGAATATGATGGATCAAAATTTCATGGATATCAAACTCAAAAAAGCAAGCTAACTGTAGAAGGTGAAATAGAAAAAAACTTATCAAAAATATTTAATGAAAATATAAATGCTTTAGCATCTTCAAGAACAGATAAAGGAGTACATGCACTAGATCAATATTGTCATTTTGAATCAAATAAGTTTATAAATCCTAAGAAACTAAAATATAGTTTGAATACTATGTTAAATAAAAGCATCTACATTAAATCAATAAAAAAAGTAAAAGATGAATTTAATTCAAGATATAATGTATCAAAAAAAGAATATATATATAAAATTAATATGGGAATATATAATCCTTTAGAAAAAGATTATATACTCCAATATAATAAAAATATATCAAAAGATTTATTAAATACTTTTATTAATAAAATGAATGGAAAACATAATTTTAAAAGCTTTACATCAGATCAAGATAAAACAAATTATATAAAAGAATTAACAATAGATTATAAAATATCAAAAAAAGTATTATATTTAAGATTTGAATCAAAATCATTCTTAAGATATATGATTAGAAATATTGTTGGACTATTAATTGAAATAAATAATGGTAAAAAAAAGTTAGAAGATATAAAAATAATATTTGAATCTGAAAACAGAACATCTTTAGGAAAATGTGCTCCTCCAGAAGGACTATATTTGAATAAGGTAATATTTAATGATAATTAATATAATGATATAATAAAACTTATAAATAATAAATAAATAATATATTATTTTATTATGAATATAGGAATACCAATGAAACATAATAAAATGATGTTTGGAATGTTATTAGTATTTGTATTCTTATTAAGTGTAGGGTTAACTTATGCATATTTTAATATAGTAGTAAGTGGAAATAATGATGCAACTAGTATAAACACATCAACAGGAACATTAAATATTACATATAATGGAGGAGCACAAGTAGTAGCAAATAATATATATCCAGGATGGACAACAACAAAAACATTTACTGTTGAGAACACAGGAACGTTAACAGCATATTATCAAATAAGCTTTATAGATTTAACAAATACAATATTAAATGATGAATTAAAAATGAGTGGAACAACATTTAGTAGTGTATCAGCAGGATACCAATATACATTAGTAATAGATTCATATGGAGATTTGTTTTCTTGGGGATATAATCTTTATGGTCAACTTGGTAATTCTATTCCATTAACACATTATATACCTTCAATTACAAATGTATATTAATAGCTAGTTTATTCTAACTATTTTTATTTTTTTATGTATAATTGTAAATGTATAAGATCAAAAAGTTAATAAAAATTATAACTATCTTTTTTTTAGTAAATATATTATAATATTATTGGTGAAAAGAATGCAGGAAAGTATTGAATTTAAAAGTATAGAAGAGTTATATAATAGAGTTACTCCTGCTTTATATTCTAAATGTAAAGAGATTAGAAACTCTGGATATAAAATGGTTAATGAAAAAGATATATGGAATTATCTTGTTTCTAAATTGTGGAAAAATAAAAATGATTTAGAATTAAATGATTTGGTTTGTGATATTTTATATGTGGACAATTATTCAGTATATGAATATGTAATGAATAAGATGAATGAATTAAAAAGAAACATTGATAAAAAGGAAGATAATGTTTTATAGGAGGCATCATGAAAAATTTAATTAAGTACATATTAATAGTGGTAGCATTATTAATTGCTTCATTATTATTAGTAAAACCAACTTTAAAAAATATAAGTTATGGTATAGAACTACAAGGAGGATTTGAAGTCCTTTATAGAATTGAACCTTTAGTAGAAGGAGAAAAATTAACACAAGAAGATTTAGATAATACATATAAAGCAATTGTTAATAGAATTGATACTTTAGGTGTTAGTGAACCTGTAATTGCTTTTGAAGGAGATAATCTTTTAAGAGTACAATTACCAGGAGTTTCAAATGAAGAAGAAGCAAGAGATAGAATAAGCACAACAGCTGTTTTATCGTTTAGAGACACAGAAGATAATTTACTTATGACAAGTGATATTTTAGGTAAAAATGGTGCAAAAGTATCTCAAAACAATAAAACATTTTATTATCAAGTTAGTTTAGATATTAAAGATTCTAAAACTTTTTATGATGTAACTAAAGAAGTATCTAAAAAATCAAATGATCAAAACAAAATGGTTATATGGTTAGATTTTGATCCTTCTGTAGATAGTTATGAAAGTGAAAAAGACACTTGTGGAAAAGATGGTAATTTGAAATGTATTAGTGCTCCTTATGTTAATGATGCTTTAAGTTCAGATGTAGTTATAGATGGAACTTTTACAAAAGAAGATGCTCAATATTTAGTAGATTTAATTAATAGTGGAAGCTTACCAACAAAATTAATAGAAGAGTCTACTCCTAGAAATGTATCAGCATCTTTTGGATCTTCAACTATACAAAAAACCGGAATTGCAGGAATAATTACATTGATTATCATTTCATTAATATTAATATTTAAATATAGAATAAGTGGTTTAATAGGAAGTATTTGTTTAATAATATATTCTTTATTAGTGTTTATTATTTTTAATGCAGTAGGTGGAGTATTAACACTTACTGGTATTGCTGCTTTAGTATTAGGTGTTGGTATGGCAGTCGATTCAATAATTATTTCTACGGAGAGAATAAAAGATGAATTAAATCAAGGTAAGAACCTGATATCTTCATATAAAGAAGGTAATAAGAGTAGTTTGGTAGCAATTATAGATGCAAATATTACTACTTTAATTGCAGGAGTTATATTATATATTTTCGGAGAATCTTCAGTAAGAGGATTTGCCACAATGTTAATAATTACTATTATAGTTACTATAATTACTACAGTGATACTTTATAGGATGTTATTAGGCTTATTTATAAAGTCAAAAATGTTTAATAAAAAAGAAGTATTATTACTAGGAAATCAAAAGAAAAAACCAAATATTGATTTTAATAAAAACTCTAAATATGCAATATATTTATCTTTATCCATAATGATAATTGGAATAGTATTTTTCTTTATTAATGGTTTTAACTTTGGTGTTGATTTTACTGGTGGTACTAATATAATATTGACTTCAAACGATAATTTAGATTTTATTTCAATAAAAGATACCCTTAAGGAGTATACTATTGTTGATTATGGAACATACATAGGAAGCGATAATGAAGGATATATTAAAATCAATAATGTATTAGATGAAACAGAAGAATTAGATATTAAGAATAAATTAGAGAATATGAATCTTGAAGTATCATTAAATGAAATAAGTACATTGGTAACTAAAAATTTAACTGAAAATGCTATTAGAGCTTTAATTTATTCTATATTAGCAATCATAATATACGTAGCTATAAGATTTAATTTAAATTTTGCTATATCAGGTATATTAATGTTAATACATGACGTTTTTATAATATTATCATTCTTTATTATATTTAAAATAGAAGTTAGTTTTATATTAGTTGCTGCTTTGTTAACAATTATAGGTTATTCTATTAATGATACAATTGTTGTATTTGATAGAATAAGAGATAATAAGAAAAAAATATTTAAAAATAAAAAGAAATTAACTGATGAAGATTTAATTAAACTTGTAAATGCTTCATCAAATGAAACTATTAGTAGAAATATATGGACAAGTATTACTACTATTGTTGCAGTTGTTTCATTACTATTTGTTAAACTTAATTCAATATTTACATTTAATATTGCTATATTGATTGGATTAATTGCAGGAAGTGTATCTTCATTAATAATTGGTTCAAAGATTTGGCTACTATTGGAGAGTAAAAGTATGAAAAAACCTGATGATGAAGATAATGAAGCACATGAATTATTAGTAAAAGGAATTAATTCATAAAAGAAAGGGTGATCTTTATTAAAACATATGAGGATTTAAAACAAATACTATCTAGTTATATGGAAAGTGATTATATAGAATTTATTGATAAATACTATAATCAAGCTGAAAAAGTATATGAAGGAATGAAAAGACTTACAGGAGATGATTATATAGTTCATCCAATAAATGTGTCTTATATTTTAGCAGATTTAAAAATGGATCCTATTACTATAGGATGTGCTTTAATACATGAGGCAATATCTCTTAATAAAATGACATATGAAGAAATAGAAGATATGTTTGGAACTGATAGTGCTAATATAGTGGCATCTGTTACAAAAATAAGTAACTTAAAACAAACATTTAAAGTGAACAACCCTGAAAAATATAGAAGAATATTAGTTGGACTTTCTGAAAACCCATCAACATTGTTTATTAAACTTGCTGATAGATTAGATAATTTAAAAACTTTAAGTGTACATGATGAAGAACATCAAAAGTACATTATTGATGAAACACAAAACATTTATATTCCTATTGCACATAGATTAGGACTTAAAAAAATTAAAAGTGAAATGGAAGACTTATGTCTTAGAAATAGTGTAAAACAAGAATATGAAAAAATATTAAATAGAATAAATGCATCTAAAGATGATTTAGAAAACTCTTTAGGAAAAATGAGAAATGAAATATGTCGTATTTTAGATGCTCATAATATAAAATATGAAATACTCTCAAGAGTTAAATCAGTTCGTGGAATATATAATAAATTAATAATTGGAAAGAAATGGGAAGAAATATATGATTTATTAGGATTAAGAGTACTTGTAAATACAGTAGAAGATTGTTATAGAGTAATAGGATTAGTTCAATCAAAGTACACTCCTATTCCTAATAGATTTAAAGATTATATAGCAAATCCAAAATCAAATATGTATCAAAGTTTACATACAACTGTTTTTGGAGAAGATCAAAGAATTTATGAAGTTCAAGTAAGAACATACGAAATGGATGAAATAGCTGAAAAAGGTATAGCATCTCATTGGAGTTATAAAGAAAAAACTGATGGGAGTATTAAAAATGTTTTAGATGTTACTTTGGAACAATTAAGAGCTTTAGTAGAATTAAATGATATAGAATCAAATATGGAATTCTTTGGTAACATAAAAGAAGAATTAAAGAAGAATGAAATATATGTGTTTACTCCTAAAGGAGATATTATTGAATTACCAAGTGAAAGTACACCAATAGATTTTGCATATAAAATACATAGTGAAGTAGGTAATACAACTATCGGTGCTTTAGTAAACTCTAAAATGGTAAAATTAGACCATAAATTAAATGATGGAGACTTAGTAGAATTAATAACCCAAAAAGGACATTCACCTTCAAAGGGCTGGTTAAAAATAGTTAAAACAGACAATGCTAAAAGTAGAATAAAATCATATTTTTATAAAAAAGAAAGAGATAAATATATAGCATTAGGAAAAGAAATGATGGTAAACGAATGTAAAAAGAAAAATGTTGATATATCAACAGTTTTTACAGATGATAATGTTAAAAAATTGACAACATCATTAAATTTAGAAACACTAGATGATATTTATTTTTCAATATCTACTTTGAGATATTTACCAAGTACTCTATTAAGTAAATTAGAAATTAAAAATGAAACAAAAAAGAAATTGCCAACATTAGAAAAGAAAATAAGCAAAAATGGTATCATTATAGCAGGTTCAACTGATATATTGTGTTCCTTAGCTACTTGTTGTAATCCAGTATATGGAGAAGATATAGTAGGATATATTACAAAAGGATATGGAGTAAAGATACATTCGAAAAATTGCCCTAATATAGATTTAAATAGTGAAAGAATTATAGAAGCAAAATGGGAGGACAATAATGATAATAAATATACAGCTAAATTAAAAGTATATATTGAAGATATAGGAGATGTCCTTGTTAATATTGTATCATTAGCTACAAAATATGATATTACTATGGATTCTGTTAATCTAATAAATAGAAATAAAGAATTATTTTATGATATTAGTTGTAAAGTTAGAAATATAGAAAAACTATTAAGTTTTATAGAAGAATTAAAACAATTTAAATCGGTTAAATTAGTTGAAAGAGTATTTATATAATATGGTTGAAATCAATTTAAAATATTAGTATAATAAATATGAGGTTAGTAGTATGATAGGTTATTATGATTATACAGTGTGGTTAACATACTTGGGTTTTATTTCAGGAGTTTTTGGGATTATTAATGCTTTTGGAGGTCACTCCTTTGTTGCTATAATATGTCTAATGTTTTCTGGATTATGTGATATGTTTGATGGTAAAGTAGCAAGAACAAAAGAAAAAAGAACTAAAGATGAAAAAACATTTGGTATGCAAATAGATAGTTTATCAGATTTGGTATGCTTTGGTGTTCTACCTGCTGCTATAACATTTGGCCTTGGTATGAATAGAATATATTTCTTTACAATTATTATATTTTATCCCTTAGCAGCATTAATAAGACTTGCATATTTTAATATGCTTGAAATAAATAGAAATAGTGATTCCCCTGTAAAATTTTATACAGGTCTTCCAGTAACAAGTTCTGCATTAATATTTCCATTTATTTATATATTTAGAAATTTTTTGGGAAAATATTTTATATTAATTTATGGATTAACTCTTTTAATAGTTGGATTGTTATTTATTTCAAAAATAAAAATAAAAAAGCCAAGAATAAAAACAATGATACTATTTATATTATTAGGAGTAGTAGAAATAATATTAATTATTACTATAAAGAAATTTCTATGAAATATATATTAAGAGAAAGAGATAGTAATAAAAATATAATACTAGAGTCAAATAAAACTCTTAATTTTTTTTATAACAATTTTTTTGGAAGAATAGTACTAAAAATATTTATATCCAAGCCATTTAATAAATTAGTTGGACTATATATGAATAGTAGACTATCAATAAATAGAATAAACAAATATATAAAGAAAAATAACATTGACTTAAAAGAATATGAACAAGTAAAATATAAGTCTTATAATGAATTCTTTACAAAAAAAATATTATCAAACAAAAGACCAATAAATATGAATGAAAACATATTAATTAGTCCATGTGATTCAAAAATAAGTATATATACTATTAATGAGGATTTAACATTGAGGGTAAAAGATTCATACTATAATATAGATACCCTTGTTGGCAAAAATATTATAAGTGAATATGTAGATGGATATGCATTAGTATTTAGATTATCAGAAAAAGATTATCATAGGTATTGTTATATTGATAATGGAAAAAAAAGTGATAATATTCATATAAATGGTGTATTTCATACAGTACAAAAAATCTCTTTAGATAAATATAATTTTTATAAAACAAATGATAGAGAATATACAATACTTAATACAAATAATTTTGATAAAATAGTGGAAGTTGAGATAGGCGCAATGTGTATTGGGAAAATTAAGAATTTACATAAAAATTATAAATTTAAAAAAGGTGAAGAAAAAGGTTATTTTGAATTTGGTGGTTCTACTATAGTTTTATTAATTAAAAAGAATATTGTTGATATTGATAAGGATATATTGGATAATAGTAAAAACGATATAGAAACAATTGTTAAATATGGTGAAAGAATAGGTATAAAGAAAAATACTTAGTAATTATCTAAGTATTTTTTATATGCTTTTTTAGATGTTGATTCTTCTTCTTTTAAATATTTAAGTTTTTTCTCTTTACATATTTTTTCTAAAAAATAATCTAATAAGTAAGGATTTCTTATAAATAAAGGCCCTATATTATGTGTTGCATAAACATTTTTATAAATAAATCCTTCACTTGTACTTTTATTATCATTTGAATATTTAGTATTTGTTTTAAATAAAGGTGTCTTTATATTATATATTAAACCACATCTATTTTGAAATCCTATTATAGTTTCATTAATTAATTTACTTGTACTTCTTGTTTCACCAACAATCCTTAATTTAGAAGCGTTTTTAAAGGCATCTTCAGCTAAATATTCAACTTTATAGTTAAATACCTTAAGGGTATCTAAATCCCCGTCTAAAGTCTTTAATTTACTTCCGAATAAATATATAGCATTGCCAGTTAAGAATAAATATTTATTTGATTCAACATATTTTGTTATTTCTTCTTTTCTTAATTTTAAATCATTAAGAGCTATTAATAAATTCTCTTCATCTGAAGATCCAATATACACAATATCATATTTAGTAAAATCAATTTTATCATATAGAGATTTATAATCTACATTAACTTTTATATTAGATCTTTTTAGCTCATGTGCAATAGCTCTAACATTACCATTTTCTCCATATAAGGACATTAAATCATAATATAAATGTAATACATTAATCATTTTTATCCTCCTTTATAATCTTTTTAAGTTCTATCTCTTTATCGAAACATACCATTGAATAAATTTTACCTTTAGTATTTTCTTTTAAAGTGTTACTTAGATTATTAATATCATCTATTAATATTAATTTACTTTTATTTATTCCAGCATATTCCATTCTTAAAAGCATATCATAATTAAATTTTCCTATAAGGACTATATTGTTTATAGATTTATCGTTTAAACTTTCAAAATCAATATCCCATATCCAAGATATATCGTTTTCTTTATATCTTCTACTTGATGAGTCAAATCCAAGAATAATTGTTTTTTCTTTATCATCTTGGTGAAGTATATAATCTAGTGATTGCTTATAACTTAAATTATTTTCATTTTTACTAACAAGCATTTGCCATTTTCTATTATTAAAATCATATATTTCTAATCTTTTAGTTTTAATATTTTCATCATTCAATACTCTAATTATATCTTCATCTTTAATTCCTAATGTCTTTGATAATGCAAAACATCCAGTAACAAAATAGGCTGTATATAAGAAATTAGATGGCAAATGTATCTCTTTATCATTAATAGTTATCAATTTATTATCTATATCAATATTTTTTGCTTCATATGTTGGATTGCCTCTAAAAAAATCATAACTAGGACAATGATATGAACCTATGTGTCCATATTGATAAAAATCATATTCTAATTTTTTATGACAAATAGGGCAATAGCAAGCATCCATGTTATTAAGTTTTGTTAGTTTTGAATAATTATTATTGTCTATTCCATATGTTGTTACAGGACCCATATAATTTATTCTAATCCTATTTACATATGGATCATCTGCATTAAGAATTAAATGTGTTTCTTTTGGAATACAATTTTTTATACATTCAAATATTTTATAAGGACTTGAGTTTCTTGGTGGTTGATCTCTTGTAATATTTGTAATCATTAAATGTGTTGGTTTTATATATTCAAATACAGTTTTCATATATTGTTCATCTAATTCCATTAAAAGAACATCTTTTTTAACTTTTCCAAAAAGAGTAGAGTTATTTAAAACAAGAGATGTAATTGCATTTATAGTATTACTTCCTTCTTTATTATAAATTACTGAATAATTATTACTTGTTAATATTTTATTTATTAATTCTGTAGAAGAACTCTTACCATTTGAACCAGTTATACCAATAACATATTTAGGCAATTTGATTTTTTTTAATATGTTTTTATATAATTTATTAGCCCAATATCCTCCAATAACGCTTCCTTCGTGTCCTGTTACTTTACTTGCAAAGTTTATTGTTTTACAAGCAAGTATTACTAAAAACTTCCACATATAATTCACCTCTATATTTATTATACAATTTTTATTATAAATTATAAAGAAAAAGAACTACTTAAGAGTTCTTTCTTGTTTAGATTTATATTCTTGCCATGTTAATTCAGGAGCATACATACTTGAATCAACACCTGCTAATTGTCTTGTAATAATATCGTTTAATTCATCTTTAGAAAGTGAGTTAAGATGTTTTTCATAGTATTCCATCCATTCATTTATTTCAGGTGTTAGTAAAAAGCCATCATCACCATCTTGAATATCAGGAATGTTTGTTCCAAATTTTCTAGTTTGATATATTAAATACATTAAACCATATTTAGCTTCATCAAAAGATCTACTTTTACCTTTATGTAATAACATACTTGGTATTTCTCTTTCAATCTCATTTTTAGAATTAACAATTAATAAAAACAAATTAAATTCAGGTATTTCATCAATAAATGATGCATAAGATTTGGAAGTACCGGGGTAGATTCCTTCTATTTTTTTCTCACTATCTTTATCTTCATTTAATACTTCATAATCATCATTTTCTCCAAGTAAATTGTCTAATAGAGAATCTAGATCTGAATCCATATTGGAATTATGATTACTTGATTTATCTTGTTCACTAAAAATATCTTTTAACATTGATAATAATTCATCATCAGTATTACCATTATCAATCATTTCTTCTATTTCTGATTGTGGAATATTTTCATATTCTTTTGTTGATTTGTTTAATATTTGAACATTGCTTAATTGAATTTCAAGTGGTGTGCCTTTATATTCACTTGTTGCACTTGTTAATGACTCTAATAAAACGCTAGCATCATCACCCCAAACTGAATCATGAGTAATAAATCCATTGCTTAATGTAGTATCATATTTAATTACTGGTAATGCACACCCATTAACTTTTAATAAGAAATTATATACTTCTTTTGATAATTCGGATGTAACATCTGCACAAGAAAATATTGTTTGAATATCTCCTGCATAAAGTAATGATACACTTTCATTTCCTCTAGTTAATTTTACACTAATAGAATGATTTGGATTTTCAACTACTTCAACTGTGGATTCTTTTATTTTTGAAGTAAGTTCTTTAAGAAATTTACTATTGTTCATTTTTTTCATTATTACCCCCTTATGAAAAATATAATTATTATGGTAACAAAAAAAGTCTTATTTGTAAAGACTAGTTTCTTATTTGGTGACCCGTATGGGATTTGAACCCATGAATGTTGCCTTGAGAGGGCAATGTGTTAACCATTTCACCAACAGGCCAAGTACTTATAGATAATATCATAATTTATTGATTTTATCAATATTTATGTATCATTTAAATAATATTGATAATAATATTATTATGAATAATAAAGAATATGATGAACTTGTTAAAAGTATTATTTTAAAAGAAAATCCATTAAAAAATATAATGATTGCTTTTTTTTCTGGTGGTTTAATTGCAGTATTATGTCAATTATTATCTGAATGGTATGTGAAATTATTTAGTATAGCAGTATCTAAATCTTATTTATATGTTTCAATAACTTTAGTTGTTATTGGATCATTATTAACCGGATTAGGTTTTTTTGATAAAGTATTAAGTTTTTGTAAATGTGGTTTAATAGTTCCTACGACAGGATTTGCAAATACTATGACTAGTTCAGCTATGGATTATAAAAAAGAAGGATTTGTAAAAGGAATTGGAAGTAATATATTTAAACTAACTGGTAGTATTATTTTATATGGTGTTATATTTGGAATAATTTTTGGATATATAAGGAGTTTAATATTATGACATACTATTTTAATAATGTTTATATTAATGACAAATATACACTTCTTGCTTCAAAATTAAATAATCCTATAGTTAAAAATAATGTTAATAAATATATTGATAATTATTTTTTAGATAATAAGTCTATTGAAGAAACTGAAGCTAAGTATCAAGAAATAACTATTGATGGATTATTAAAAAATAATCATCTTTTAGAAAATGATATAAGTTTATTAATTAATAGTGATTTACAAAATCAAAATTTAGCATCTAGTATTTGTAATTCTAAATTTAATATTTCATCATTAAATATATATAGTGCATGTGCATCTTTAATAGAAGGTATAATTATTGGGAGCAAATTTATTAATAATGATAAAATAATAGTAACTGTATCATCACATAATTTAGTTAGTGAAAAGCAATTCAGATTTCCAATTGAATATGGTGCGATTCGAAAAATGGTTAATGGATGTACTGCAACTGGTAGTGTAAGTGTTCTTTTATCTAATGAAGTAAGTAATTTAAAAATAGAATCTGCTACTATTGGTAAAATAATCAAAACTAATCATAAAGATGCAAATGATATGGGTTCTGCTATGGCACCTTCTTGTGCAAAAGTAATTAATGATCATTTAAAAGATACAAATAGAAATTCAGCATATTATGATTTAATACTAACAGGAGATTTAGGAGAGTATGGTCTTAACATAATGAAAGAATATTATAAAAAAGTTTATAAAGATAAATTAACTAATGTAATTGATTCGGGTAATATTTTTTATAAAGAAAATACTATTTATGCTGGAGCTAGTGGCCCAATATGTATAGGGCTAATATTATTTGATTATATTTTAAAACAAAAAAAATACAAAAAAATATTAATAGTTGGTACAGGTTCTCTACATTCTGTAGTCAGTAGTAATTTAAAATTACCTATGCCTTCAATTGCTCATGCAATTTCATTGGAGGTAATATGACATATATTTATGCATTTATATTTTGTGGAACAGTTTGTGGATTGTCGCAAGCAGTATTAGAAAAGACTAAATTTACTCCTGGTCATATGAATACAATTCTTGTAATATTTGGATGTATATTATCAGGATTAGGTATATATGATAAATTAATATCTATTTTTAAAGCTGGAGCTACAATTCCAATCGTAAACTTTGGGCATTTATTAGTGGTTGGAGCTAGTGAAGGATATAAAGTAAGTGGTTTTATTGGACTATTTAAAGGAGTATTTACAAATTGCGGTGGATGTTTAAGTGTAGCAATAGCGTCTGCTTTCGTAGTAACTCTTTTATTTAAAATAAAACATTAAAAAAATATCACATTGTGATATTTATTTTTCATCTATTATATATATTGGATCAGTAGGTGTAGCAATTGGTATATTAACAGTATTTATATTATTAAGTGGAGTAGATGGATTAATTAAAGGCTTTTCATCTTCATCTAAATCTAAACTCTTTTCAGAAGGGGAACTATAAGAATTCCAATCCTTTAATAAACTTTCCATACTATTAGATAACTTACCTAAAGTTTTTTCTCTTTTAGCAAGTGAAGTAGATAATGCATTTAAATACTCAACTTCTTTATCGGATAATGTATATTTTGAAATAACTTTTGCATATTCAGCATTTACCTCAGATATCTTTTGCATCTTTTCAATTATTTTATCAACTTTTTCTTTATCAAATTTAACTTCCATTTTTATTCTCCTTTATTATACAAATAATATATCACGATATTGGCAAAAAGTAAAGTTTAAAAATGTATACTTTTATATTTTTTTTTGGTATAATTTGTTTATAAAAGAGTAAAGGTGATAAGAATGAATAATACAAATAGTAATCAAAATAATAGTAATAATAATATTCCTGTATTAGACGATAAAATAGTAGCTAGTCAAATGCCAGCTGAAAATAAAAAAGTTGTTGCTCAACCTATGCCTGCTACTAACACTAATGTTAAACCAACGAATATGTCACAACCGGTTCAGGAAAAAAAAATAGAACAACCACTTCAAAATAATAATCAAGAAAATAAAGGCGTAATAAACCCAAATGTTGTTGCTTCTGTTGACACTAAAGCAACTGCAACAGAAGTAAAACCAACAGTTGTTAATGGTAATCAAACAACAATTCAAGAAGTAGCTACTCCTATTGAACATACAGCTGCTCCTGTAACAGAACTTAATACAAGTTCAAATAAAAAATCTAGTAATTTATTATTTTTTATAGCAATAATTGTGTTATTATTAGTAACCTTTTTTATAGATGATGTAGTTGATTTATTAACAGAAGATAATTATCAATATGTTAATGGTATTACTCCTGATTCTACAAGTAACAATCTTGTAAATGGATTTATTAAAGTTGGAGAAAACAATAGTTTTATGAAACTTAATAAAGTAAAATTCTATGATTTTAAACAAGCTTCAGATGGAACTATATCTTTAACATATGTATCTGATAAAAATATATCAAAACCCGAAAATTTAGATATTTATGTAGAATTATATAATTCAAATCAAGAACTACTATATAAAGAATTATTTAATCCTGATACTAAAGTTGAAAATGGTGTTGTTACATTATATAGTATATATGTAACTAATGATGTATATTTGGCTACCTTTTATGCTAAAGTAGTAGAATATACAAAAGAAGAAGAAAAATCTTCTCAAACAGTAGTATGTACTTTTAAAATAAGTAATTCATTAATAAATTTACTATATACTAATACGTATCATTTTACGAATTATAAATTAGATAGTTATGATGTTAGTAAAACATATACTTCAGATTCATCAAATGCTGAAACAGAAAAATATAAATCTGTATTAGCTGAAGAGCATGCTACACTTGAAAAATATAGTATAACTAGTAACTATACTGAGAGTTTATTAACATATTCTATAGATTTAAATAATTATCCTGAAGGCTATACTACTTTATATAAATTAAATACAGTTCCCTTAACTATTAAAAATAAAGAGAAGTTGAAAGATTGGACATGTGAATAAAATGGACAATTTTTCGATAGGGGATTTTGAAGGACCATTAGATTTATTACTTCATTTAATAAAGAAAAATAAGATGGAAATATTTGATATTGAAATATCTGTTATTACCAAACAGTATATAGATTTTATTCGCAATATGAAAGATAAAAATCTTGATATAGCAAGTGAATATTTGCTTATGGCCGCTGAGTTAATAGAGATTAAGAGTAAAAAATTAATTCCTAATTCAGATGATGAAACTGAAGATGATGAATATATTATTACAGAGGATGAATTAAAGAAAAGATTAATTGAATATCAAAAATATAAGGACAGTATGGATACTTTTAGATCGTTAGAAGAAAAAAGAAACAATTATTATACAAAATCACCTGAGTCTTTAAAAAATTATTCTTTAAATAAAATTGAAAATGATGGAAGTGTAGGTATATTTGATTTACTTGATGCATTCCAAAAATTATTTGAAAGACAAAATTATAATAAACCAATAAATACAAAAATTACTAGAAAAGAGTTGTCAGTTAAAGAAAGAATTGTTAAAATAAGAAGTATGCTTGAAAAGAAAAGCAAAGTAAATTTTATAGAATTATTTGAAGATTTTAGTAAACCTTATGTGGTTGTTACTTTTTTATCTGTTCTGGAAATGACAAAAAACAGAGAAATAAATATTAAACAAGATAATAATTTTAGTGATATATACTTAGAAAGAGTTGAGTAACATGAATTTAAAAGCAATATTAGAGGGAATATTATTTGTAGTAGGTGATGAAGGTATTACACTAGATGAAATAGAAAATGTATTACAAATATCTGAAGAAGAAGTTAAAAAATTATTAGTTCTTTTAAGAAAAGACTATGAAGATACTGGTAGGGGTCTTAGAATTTCATTTCTTGGAAATACATTTAAATTAACTACAAAAGATGAACACAAAGAGTATTATGAAAGATTAGTAAATGATAATAAAAACTATACATTATCAAATGCAGCTTTGGAAGTTTTAGCAGTTATAGCTTATAATGAACCTGTTACTAGATTAAAAATAGATGAAATAAGAGGTGTTAATTCTTCACAGATAGTTAGAAGATTACTTGCTAGAGGATTTATTAAAGTATGTGGCAAATCAAGTAGTATTGGTAAACCAAATTTATATAAAACAACAAATGATTTTTTAGATTATTTTGGTCTTGCTTCTAAAGAAGATTTACCTAAAATAGCTTTTGAAGATAAGAAAGATGATAATGTAGAAAAAGAATTATATGAATCATCTTACAAAGAATCACAAAAAAATTCACATTAGTTATGTGAATTTTTTATTCTCTATTTAATTTTTTTCTTAATGATAAAAATTTAGATGCCTTTTCTTCAGTTATTGATTTTAACATTTCTTCTAACGAACAACCATTTTCAATTAAATATGATAATTTACCTGATACATATGCTTGCATTATTTCATCATTAACAAATTCATCAAACATCTTTCTTGTATCATATGGATTATAGCATTTATGTGTAAGCATTATTTTAAAGATTATTATTGCAATGTTTCTTTTCATTTCTAAAATTATTTTATTTGGATCTATATCACTATTTGCAATATTACAATAACTTGAATCTTTCACACTAACTCCTAATCTTGGATTGCACATTGAATCTATATCAATTATTCTAGCTTTTCCATCGATTAGCATAATGTTTTTATCATGCAAATCATAATGTTCATAACCTCTTTTTATTAATTCGTTAAGTGCATTAATTAAATCTGTAGAGGCTTCTTTTCTACCTTTGTAACAATAATCACACCACATAATAAACATTTCTAATGTATATAAATCATCATAATTTGGCATTGTATATCCAACAAATACTCCATCTGTAGTTAATAACTCTATAGGTGTAGGTATATTAATAATTTTATCGTTATGCAAACCTTCTAGGATTACATCTCTATTCTTTCTACAACTTTCAAATAGAAATTTATATATTTTACCATCTCTAATATATCTAGTACTTTCTGTTCCATGTGAATGCATCATTTCTTTTGTACCAAATTCATATTCTTTTACTTCTTTTCTTATCATTATCTCACCATTTTTAACATTGTATCTCTAACAGCATTTTCATCAAAATAGTCAATATCATCTGTAGGATAACTTACTTTTCCATCATGAGAAGATGATTTATCAAAAACTCTTCTCATTTGCTCATTTCCGTTTCTATAAAATAATCTTTTATTGTTCTCTAATATACTTCTTCCAAAAGATAATGAATCTATTCTGTAAATAATGCATAATATTAAATTAGCAAGATTTTCACACATAATATTTAAATTAACTCTATAATCTAAACTAGTTGTTAATCCTTTACAGATGACACTATCCATATCTACAAACTTAATATCAGTACCACTAATCATTATATTATCAGCGTGTAAATCAAAGTACACTATTTTATATCTTTCAAAACACTCCATTAATGCAGATATTTTTTTAGCAATAGTTAATCTATCTTTAAATGGTATACTATTATCTTCAATTATTTCACTTAACATTTTAAATAAATTTTGAGGTAAAAATTCTGATGTAAAACCCATAAATGGATTGGATTGACTTTGTTTAGTATAAATTATATCTTGAGGTAAAACACATTCTTTAGAATCTAAACATTGTATATAGTTTAAAGTTTTTTCTCTATTTAAAGTTCTTTGCTTACTTTTTAGTAATTTATATAAAGTATTATCTTTTTTATATAAAAAACTCTCACTATGATATATTTTATTTAACTCAGTTGTTCCATTTAAAATACCATCTTCTAAAAAAATAGTTTTCATTTTACCCCCTTAAAAATTTTAATAATTATATCATAAAAGCCTTATTATTGCAAGTCCATTCTATATTTTGTATAATGATAATGATGAGGAAATTAATATGAAAATTAAAATTGTACCAATAAAAGAAGCTGAATTTATAACACATAATGGATCATTTCATTCAGATGAGTTGTTTTGTACTGCAATATTTTGTGAGTTATATGATGAAGTGAAATTATGTAGAACTAGAAGTTTAGAAGGAAAAAAAGAAAACTCTATAATATATGATATAGGATTAGGAGAACTTGATCATCATCAAAAAGAAATTAAAAAGAGAAATAATAACATTCCATATGCTGCATTTGGTTTGGTATGGAAGAAATATGGAAAAGAATATCTTAAGAAACTAAATTGCTTGAATATTGATGAACTATTTGAATATTTAGATAATAATTTAATAACTCCTTTAGATGCTCATGATAATGGTGTTGGTAAAAAAAGCAATAAAATATTGAATATATGTGATATAGTTGAACATATTAATCCTATATTTGGAAACAATGATGTTGAAGATACTAGATTTATAGAAGCATTAGATATTATTTCAAAAATATTAATATATGAAGTTAAATATGCTGAATCAATGATTAAAGGTAAAAAAGAAGTTGAAGAAGCTATTAATAATTCTAATAATGGAGTTATGATAATGAATTCTAGATTACCTTGGGAAGAAAACTTATTATTATCAATCAATCCTAAATCCAGTGAAATATTATATATAATAAGACCAGGTAAAACTGAAAATGATGGATATTCAATAAATGCTGTTCCTGTGGGAATAGGTTCATTTGTCGATAAACTCCCTTTTCCTCAAGAATGGAGAGGAAAAAGCACAGAAGAATTAAAAAAAATCACTGGAATAAATTCAATTACATTTTGCCATAGGACAGGTTTTTTAGCTGTAGCTCTTACCTTTGAAGACGCTATTAAATGTGCTACTGAATCAATAAGATTATCTAAAGGAAAAAAATAATGAAAAAGTTTTATTATAAACAACCTGATATGGAGAAAATAATTTCATTATATAATAAATTGTTAAATGATTTTAATAAAGTTTCTTATGATGAACAATTAATTATTATTGAAAAAATAAATAATATTAGAGATAATTTTTTCTCTATGTATTGGATTAGTTATATTAACTACTTATTAGATGTTAATAATAATTATTGGAATGAACAAGAAAAGTTCTTTGCTATAAATGATCCAATAATAAATAATTATAGACTTAAATATTACGAAGAAATTAATAAATCTAAATATAAAAATAAATTAATAAAAATATTAGGAAATAAAGTATTTGAAATAGCTTCATTGGAAACAAGATTAATAAATGATAATATAAATGAATATTTAAAAGAAGAGAAAGAATTATCTAATTATTATAGTAAACTTATATCATCACAAAAAGTGGTATTTAATGGTGAAGAGATATCATTAAGTATGCATAATAAAAATATTAATAGTTTCTCTAGAAGTGTTAGAATAAAAGCACAAAAAGTTAGAAAAGAATGCTTTGAAAAAATAGAAGATGAAATAGATGACATATTAGATAAATTAATAATAGTAAGAAATAATATTGCTAAGGAACTTGGCTTTAATTCATATACTGATTTAAGTTATATTAAAATGAAAAGAATAGGTTATGGAAGAAAAGAAGTTGAAATATTCAGAAATGAAGTTATTAAGTATTTAGTACCATACATATTAAAATTAAAAGAGAGGCAAAGAAAAAATCTTGGTGTAGATATTTTATACTATTACGATGAAAATGTTCTATTTAGAGATGGAAATAGCATTAAAAAAGGTGATGTTAAATACGATATAGAATCTGCTTTGAAAATGTTTAAAGAAATATCTCCTGAAATATACAAAGCATTTAAAATGATGATTAAAGAGGATCTTGTTGATTTAGAATCAAGAAAAGGAAAAAGTGGTGGAGGTATAACAACATATATACCTAATGATAAAGTTCCAATATTTGTAACTAATTTTTCAAATACAAATAGTGATGTTAAAGTCTTAATGCATGAATTTGGACATTCATTTCAATTGTATTCTAGTAGGAACTTAAAATATTATGAAAATTGGTGGCCTACATTTGATACATGTGAGATACATTCTAAAGCAATGGAACTATTAACCATTCCATATATGAATTATTTTTTTGAATATCCAGAAAAAAATAAATATGAGCAATTAACATCTATACTAATTGAAATATGTTATATTTGTTTAATAGATGAATTTCAACATGAAATATATGACAAAAAAGAATTAACAAAACTTGATAGAAAGAAATTGTTCAGAAAACTTGAAAAAAAATATATGCCATGGATAAATTATGTAGATAATGATTATTTAGAAAAAGGTAATACTTTCCAAAAACAAACACATATATTTTGTTATCCCTTTTACTATATTGATTATGCATTATCTGATATAGTTGCATTACAATTTTATAGTAAAAGTATTAATAATAAAAAAGAAATGTGGAATAAATATATAAAATTTTGTTCTGAAGGTGGAAAATATTCATTTATAGAAATATTAAAAAGAAATGATTTAGATTCTCCATTTGAAAAAGATACTGTAAAAAAAATTATTGATAGTCTAGATTTATAATGAAAATTAGTAAATAATTTATTATGAACTCAGTTTTTTTAAAATAGAAACTAGCTTTTATTGCTTGTTTTATTTTATCCTTTGAACTTCTTAATAACATACTATAACATGTTTTATATAAAATTGTTAATACATCTACACAGTATCATATAAAGAATAATATATCTTCTAGTTCATATATATTTGTTCAACATCACAAATCTTTTTATTATTAAAAATATCATTAGTAAACATATGATGTTTTTTGGTTTCTTAAGTTCTTATAAATAAAATTTTATATTTAGATGCAAACATATTTTTTTTCTAATATAATTAGGTTTTTTCTTATATTTTTTATTACAAACACATTTTTTTCACATATAAAAACTATCATTTAAATATAGAAAGGAAAAAAATATGTATATTTTTAAAAATGCTTTTGTTTCTATTTGGAGAAACAAATCAAGAAATATTCTAATTGCTATAATAATTACTGTTATAGCAGCGGCTTGTACTGTTGGTCTTGCAATTAGAAATTCAGCTCAAACTATTGTAAAAGCTTATATTGATAAAAATACCTATGAAGCAACAATTGTTTTAGATAGGAAAAACATTGTATCTAGTTTTGAAGGAGGAGATGATAGTTGGGAAGAAAATATTGAAAAGTTTAATGAGATTAAAAATCTTACAGTAGATGAAATTAATACATATGGCGATAGTGATTACTTATCATCATATTATTATACATATTCTATAGGAATGGATTCGTCAAATATTAATGAAGCAACGGATCAAATAGAAAAGAAAACTACTGAAACAACGACAACTAGAAGACAGTATAGTCCAGGGATATCCGGCGGACCTAATATGCCACCTGGTGGTGGAAGCTCAACGACAACAACTACAAAAACTAAAGAAGAACAAATTATTAATTCTAATATAGTCGATGGAGAGTTTAATATAATTGGATATAGTTCTTATGCTAGTATGAATGACTTTATAAGTGGAGATTATAGCATTACATCAGGATATGTAGATGATGATTTTGCATCTAACTCATGTGTTATTAATTCAGAGCTTGCAATATTAAATGAACTACAGTTGGGTGATACTATAACTCTTGTTAATCCGGATAATGATGATTTAGCTTATGAACTTGTTGTTACTGGAATTTATGAAGATAATTCTACTGAAAGTAGTAAAATGAGTATGTATTCTTCCAGTGTTAATAAAATTATTACTAATAACACTTTTATTGAAACAATTTTAAAAGATGATGAAGATATTAATCTTGATATTACTCCTAAATATATTTTAAAAGATAAAGATGACTTTGAAGTATTTAGTGCTGAAGTTACCGAAAAAGGGTTAAGTGAAAACTATACAGTAACAAGTAATATTGACGATATTGATAGTGAAACAGAATCAGTAAGAAATGTTTCAACATTTGCACTCACATTTTTACTTATTACACTTGCTATAGGTGGTGTAGTATTATTTGTAATTAATATGATTAATATTAGAGAAAGAAAATATGAAATTGGTGTTTTAAGAACTATTGGTATGAAAAAATCTCTTGTTGTGGGACAATTTGTATTTGAATTGTTAATAGTTGCTGTTATAGGACTTATTATAGGTGCTATCATAGGTTCAGCATCTAGTGTTAAAGTTGCTAATAAACTTCTTGAAAATGAAATATCATCAATCGCAGAACAAAAAAGTAACATTATGAACAACTTCGGCAATCAAACTGATAAACCAGAAGTTAGAGACAATTCAACAGAAGATACAAAAGAAACTGATAGTAGTGAAGAAGATACATTAGATAATACTAAAACAATATCTGAAGAATCAATAAAAGAGAAAAACACTCCTAATATAGGTGAAATTGCACAAATAAGTGAATTTGATAGTATTGATGCGGTAGTAGATTGGAAAGTCTTATTAGAGTTACTTGGTATAGGAATATTATTAACATTAATAAGTAGTTCAGCATCTATGATAAGTATTGCTAACTTTTCACCACTTAAGATACTAAAGGAGAGGAGCTAATGAAAGATATTGTATTAAAGATTGATAAAGTAAGTTATAGATATTCAGATGCAGATAAGGATGATTATGTTTTAAAAAATATATCTTATAATTTTCAAAAAGGTAAAACATATGCTATAAGAGGAAAAAGTGGTAGTGGTAAAACAACACTATTATCGCTTATAAGTGGACTTGAGAAATGTAGAGAAGGACATATTTATTACAAAGACAAAGACTTAAGTAAGATGAATTTAGATAAATATCGAAATACTAGTATTGGTATAATATTTCAATCATATAATCTACTTCCAACATTGAGTGCAATAGAAAATGTAATCATGTCAATGAATATTAGTAAATTAAAGCTAAATCAAAAACAAAAAGAAGCTAAAGCATTAGAACTTTTAAAAAGTGTAGGTATTACTACTCGTACTGCTAAAAGAAGAATATTAAGACTTTCAGGTGGGGAACAACAAAGAGTTGCAATCGCAAGAAGTTTATCATATAATCCAGATATCATATTAGCAGATGAACCAACAGGAAACTTAGATCCTGAAACGGAAGGAGAAATATTAAATATATTTAAAAGTCTTGCTAAAGAAGAAAACAAATGCGTTATAATAGTAACTCATTCTAAAACTATTGCAGATGGGGTAGATATAGTGTATGAATTAAAGAAGAACAAATTATAGAAAATGTTTCTTCTTTTTTTTATAAAAAAACTTGAACTAATTTTATTTTTTTTAAAAAATAGTTCAAGTTAAATACAATATGGGGCTTTACTCATCTATATTCTCAGCCCATCAACTCACTAGTTAAACACACA
>CAZJEW010000017.1:0-25447 GCA_964545285.1 uncultured Clostridium sp. | reverse complement strand
ATATTATAATTTAAGGATGAGTTTTACCCACGGTACCACCTTAATTCATAATATTATTATGCTTCTTAATATTGTTAACGCCAACTTACGTTCTTATTATTATGAAGGTGAATTCATAAAATCATTATTTGTTAATATTTCATCGTATAATTAACTTTCTATAAAATAATTATTATTTATTACTATTTCTTCACTAAAGATACATGTATTTTAACATACATTTCTTGTTTTTACAATTAATTTATTAATATATTATGGACAAATGCTAAATCCAGTTTCAAGTTTAACTACTGAATTCACTTTAGCATCTTCAATTTTAATATCACTACCTGATAAAGTCAAAGAAAATTCCTTATTTGAAAAATTAGCTGCAGTGACATGACCACCATTTACTTCTATATAATAGTTTAATGTAACATCAAATTTATCCAATTCGGTTGCTCCACAACTATTATCGTTGCTCAAATCAACAGTAATATTTTGTGAAGTACTTTTTAACTGTTCAGTTATTATATAGCTTTCAGTAGATTTTAATACTGTTTGAATATCTGTAACAAAAAGTTTTTTCTTAGATGCACTATATACTTTCATTATATTTGGAACGGCTATTACAACCAATATAGCAAGTATTGCTATAACTGCTAATAATTCAATTAATGTAAATCCTTTTTTACTATTCATTTTCAACTCCTTATTATTAAATATTTCGTGTTACTATTTCTCTTACTTTATCTATTATATCAATTTTATTTACTTCAGTCGAGTCTTTTTCACTTCTTAATTTTAATTCTAATATATTTTCATTTATTTTGTACCCAATTACAATTCTAATTGGTATACCTATTAAATCAATATCTTTAAATTTAACTCCTGCACTTTCTTTTCTATCGTCCAATAAAGTATCTATTCCTATATTGTTTAATTTATTATGTAACTCATTAGCATATCTTAATGAATCTTTGTCTAACATATTAACAACTATAATAGCAACCTTATATGGAGATACACAAATAGGCCATATTATTCCATTCTCATCATGATTCTTTTCAACAATAGCTGATATACACCTATCTAATCCTATACCATAACACCCCATATATACTCTATTATATTCATTCTTTTCATCAGAATATTTTAAATTAAATATATCACTATATATAGTTCCTAGTTTAAATATATTTGCAATTTCTATTGTATTGTAAATATTTACTTTTCCTTTACATATTGGGCAATTATCTTTTTCATTAAATAATTTAATATCAAAATACTTATCAACTTTAAAATCAACTTTAGGAGTCACATTAATATAGTGATAATTAACTATATTGCTACCGCATACAGCATTCTTTATATATTTAATACTATTATCAGCTATTACCTCCATAGTTGCTTTTATTGGACCTAAATATCCAACTACACTACCCAATGATTCTATTTCTGCATAACTAGCTAAAATAATATTATTTGTTTTGAAAATCATTGATAATTTAGTTTCACTTACCTCATCATTACCCATTACTAAAACCATTTTGTATTTATTATCAACTTTATATACTAATGATTTAATAATATTATTACAATCTATTTTTAAATAATTACTAACATCATCAATAGTTTTACAATTAGGAGTATATACTTTTTCAATTGTCTTGTTTTGTTCTTCATCATTAATTTTTCTATTATAAACTTCAGCTATGGATCTATTAGCAGTATAACTACAAGAATTACATTTTACTATTTCATCACTACCACCATCTATTACAGCATGAAATTCTTCTGAATACTCACCTTGCATAAATCCAGGATTAGATTCAGCAACTAAATAATCAATATTTAATCTTTTAAAAATATTACTATATACATGATACATAGAATCATAACTGATAGAAAGACCAGATTCATTAGAATCAAAACTATATGAATCACACATTAAGAACTCTTTTTTTCTAATTATTCCTTTAATTTTTTCTTCATCTCTATATTTATTACTTATTTGGTATAAATTAAAATGCAAATCTTTATAACTTCTAATTTTTAGATTAGCTATTATTGAAAATAATTCTTCATGAGTAGGACATAAACATAAATTGTTAAAATCTCTATCTTTTACTTTAAATAATTCTTTACCAAATAATTTTAATCTATTTGATTCATTAAATATATTTTCATTTATTAAAGAAGGCATTAATAATTCATTATACCCATTTCTATTATGTTCTTCTCTTATAATTCTCTTAATATTTTCCAATACTTTTAATCCCATTGGAAGATATGAATATATTCCATTATCTAATTTATATATCATTCCACTTTTAACAAGTAATTTACCAGAAAGAGTTTCTTCATTGTTAGGAAACTCTTTTCTTGTAATAAAAAAACTTTCTGATAATTTCATACAAACCTCTTTATTCTTCTATATTTGATACTAATATTCTTTTTGAATAACCCTGTTCAACATTATACCTAACACACACTTTTAAACTATTCATTGATTCATTAGTAATAGGATTTTCAAGAATAGTTTTATTATTTTTATCTCCAACAATATATCCTTTAACAATTAGTTCATTAACTGTAATATATGTACATATAGTATATTTATTAGAAGAATCTAAAGTAGTTGGAAGTAAATTCAAATTATCATATGCCCAATCTTTAGCAGCAGTTTCAATATTAGAAACTTTTGTTTTATAATCTTTTTCTAAAACATCATCTCTTATATTAGTTATATTAGGCATAATTATAATAACAAGAATAGCAAGAATTGCTACTACAATTAATAATTCAACTAAAGTAAAACCATCTTTTTTCATACTTTTTATTATTCCTTATAAAAAAAGTATATCAAAAAAAAATAATAATAACAATATTTTATTGAAATGAAAATCAATATAATGTATAATTAAACTTAGAATAGAAAGAGGTATTAAGTGAAAGAATTCGACTTCGAAAAAAGACCGATAGTTGAAATAGCTAATGAAATAATAATGGATGCTGTTAAGAAAAATGCTAGTGATATACACTTTGATCCATATAAAGATAAAATTATTATTAGAATTCGTATTGATGGAATATTAGCTAATTACGGAATTATTCCTGGCTCTTATAAGAGGAATATGGTTTCGCGTATAAAAATGATTGCAGGAATGAATATCATGGAAACAAGATTACCTCAAGATGGAGCAATTAAAAGTAGAATTGGAAAAAGAATGCTTGATCTTCGTGTTTCTTCACTGCCTACTAATAATGGTGAAAAGGTAGTTATACGTATTTTAGATTATAGTAAATCTTTAAATGGACTTAATACTTTAGGATTTAGTAAAGATAGTTTAGAGAAAATTGATAAAATGACAAAAGTTCCTAATGGAATTATATTAGTAACCGGAGCAACTGGTACAGGAAAATCTACTACAGTATATTCTATTTTACAAAAAATGAATACTGAAGATGTGAACATAATTACAGTAGAAGATCCAATAGAAATGGATATAGCAGGTGTTAATCAAGTTCAAGTTCAATCTGAAATAGGTTTAACATTTGCTAATGTATTAAGAAGTATTTTGCGTCAAGATCCAAATATAATAATGATTGGAGAAATTCGTGACGATGAAACTGCTAAAATAGCTGTTAGAGCATCTATTACTGGACATATAGTTTTATCAACAATACATACTAATAATTCACTTAATACAATAGAACGTTTAACAGATATGGATGTTGAAAGGTACTTATTAGGTTCAGCTTTAACAGGTATTGTATCACAAAAATTAGCAAGAAAATTATGTCCACATTGCAAGAAAAAAAGAAAAACAACTGATTATGAAAAAAACGTATTTAAAAAAGCATTAAATAAAGATATTAGAGAAATGTATGAGGCAAATCCTAATGGATGTGATAAATGTTATAAAGGGTATAAAGATAGAATTGCTGTTTTAGAAGTATTATTAATAAATGATGATATTAGAGACGCAATCACAAATGGTTTTAGTAAACAAGAATTAAGAAGATTAGTATATAAAGCAGATGTTATTACCCTACTTCAAGATGGTCTTACAAAAGTTATTGAAGGAGAAACTTCTTTTGAAGAAATATTAAAAGTTGTAGATTTAGAAAATGACTTATCAACTTATGAAGAAGATTCTTTAAAAACAAGCATGAACGATATAGAGAAAAATACAGAAAGGGAAGACAAAAAAGAAAAATTTAAAAATGCTGCTGTCGATACTGATGAAGAATTTGAAATTCTAAATGTTCCAGATGATAATACTAATGATAATAGATACGTTATTGAGGATTATTCTTCATTAATTCCAAGCAATCCAGAAAATTTAAAAAAAGAGATACCTCACGATACCCCTCCAATTAGCAATAATAATAATGATGAAATTGAGTTCTTCGATATATAGAACTCTTTTTATTTTTCTAAATAATTGTTTTTTCTAAAACATAATACTATAATTATAAAAACAGCAAGTGATATAATTGCACTTATTCCGTAAACTCTTACATATGATAAATAAATGTTAGATTTAGATAACAAGTTATACATAAACCTATAAATAACATCACCATAATAGATACCTATAGCAAAAAATGTTTGATATATTCCCATAGATATTTCCCTATAATTCTTTTCAAATGGTTGCATTGCTAAACCAATTAATACATTGTATGTAAGACCATAACTAATTCCATTTAATGCATAATTAATAAACAAAATAGTTGAATTTTTAGTAAACATCACAATTACACAAAATAAAACATTTAATATTAATCCTAAACATAATGTATTTTTAACACCTATTTTTTTCTTTAAATATATTCCTACTAATATTCCAGCTATAAGTTGTGTAAAAGAAAAAATTACATCAGCATAAGCAATACCTAAACTACTCATACCTATTTCTTCCAATTTAATAAATGCAACAAAATTAGCTCCACTTGTAGAAAATTTAATAAATGAACAAACAACACCGAATAAACATATAAGTAAAAAGTATTTGTTTTTAAGTACTTCAATAACTTTCTTAAATGTAAAATTTCTTACTTTTGTTTTGTTATCCTTAAAAAACAATAAACATATAACTCCTATAAATGCTAAACAAGAACTTGTTAACCATAGTCCACTATAATCTTTAATATCATTACTTGTAAATATATATTGAACCGGAGCCATTAGAAACTCTGCAAATAAAGGTGCTATAGATAATATTGAAACTGATTTAATTGCCTCAACCTTAGAAAAAGTCTCTGAAAACATTACATTAAATAAACTTATTAATGATGCACCTACTCCTAATGCAAGTGAAGATATTAATAAGGAGGTGTAATTAGGATTAAAATAAACTATTAAGCTACTTATCCCAATAAATAATAATGCAAGAATTATAAAAAATTTTCTAGATTTAAAGAAATCACTTAATGCAAATATAGGAAGTCTTACAAATATTGATATTAATCCATAAGCAGCAACAACAGATACAGCTAAAGCTTCATCTAATCCTAGTCCACCTACTGATGGATCTCCCATTACATATACCTTCCTATAACTTCTAATAATTACTATAGAAGACCAAAAAATTACAAATATAATAAATACTAATAGTTGATATTTAGATAACTTATATTTTTTATATAAAAAAGCAAATATTAGTATTGAAATAAATGCAACTATAATTGAAATAATATATTTAGAACTTAATAAAAAATCAATCATGTTTCCTCCTTCAAACGATAAATATAATATCACAGTTAACAAGTTAAAACAATATATAATTACTCATAAATTATTAAAAAAAATATATAATTTATTATGTTTCAATTTAAACAAAATAATAGAATTAAAATTATAATGATTATATCTTTTATGATATTTGTTTTAGTATTATTTAGAATATTTTATATTCAAGTAATTGAATATAATAAAATAAATTCTTTAGCAGATTCTCTATGGACTAGAAATTTACCAGTTCAAGCAGAAAGAGGTAAAATATTAGACAGAAACGGAAAAGTAATAGTTGATAATAGTACAACAACAGCATTAGTAGTAGTACCCTCTCAAATAATTGATAAAGATGATACAGCAAAAAAACTAAGTGAAATACTAAACGTTTCATATGAAGATGTATATAATCATTTAAGTAAAAATACATCTATAGAAAGAATACATCCTGAAGGAAGAAATTTAAATAGTAATATATCTGATAAAATAAACAATTTAAATATAGATGGAATATATTTATTAAAAGAAAGTAATAGAAATTATATTTATGAAGATTTATTATCTCATGTAATTGGTTATACAGGAATTGATAATCAAGGATTAAGCGGTTTAGAATATAAATATGATGAAATATTAACAGGAATAGATGGTAGCATTAAATATTATAGTGATGGCAAAGGTAATAGACTTGATATATCAGAAAAATATGAAGAACCAATCAATGGTAAAGATATAACTTTAACAATTGATTTAGATATACAAATAACATTAGAAAATGAATTAAATATAGCTATGAAAAAATACGAAGCAGAAGGAGCAATTGGAATAGTAATGAATCCTAAAACAGGTGAAGTCTTAGCAATGTCATCTAAGCCTTCTTTTAATCCTGAAAGCTATCAAAAATACAGTGAAGAAATAATTAATAGGAATTTAGCAATATGGGCTAATTTCGAGCCAGGAAGCACCTTTAAAATAGTCACATTAAGCGCTGCTATAAATGAAGGAAAAGTAAATATATTTGAAGATAAATATTATGATAGCGGAAGTATAAAAGTTGCTAATGCTACCCTTCATTGTTGGAAAAGAAAAGGTCATGGGCAACAAACATTTTTACAAGTAGTAGAAAACTCATGTAATCCAGGATTTGTAGTATTAGGACAAAAGTTAGGAAAAGAAACATTATTTAAATATATAAAAAAATTGGGATTTGGTTCAAAAACAGGAATAGATTTGAATGGTGAGGCAACAGGTATATTATTTAAATTAGATAATGTAGGTCCTGTAGAACTTGCAACAACTTCTTTTGGACAAGGAGTCAGTGTTACTGCTATACAACAAGTTTCTTCTCTTTCTGCAGTTGTTAATGGTGGGGATTATTACACACCTTATATTGTTAAAAGTGTTGGTAATGAAGAAAACACACCTACTCTAAAAACAAAAGATATTATAACTGATGAAACAAGTGAATTAGTTAGATATGCTCTTGAAAGTGTGGTTGCTAATGGTAGTGGTAGAAATGCATATATTGAAAACTATAGAATTGGAGGTAAAACAGGTACAGCTCAAAAAGTTGGTACAAACGGACAATATATGGATGGTAATTATATTCTTTCATTTATTGGCTTTATGCCTGCGGATAATCCAGAATATGTTATTTATATTGCAATAGACCATCCTAAAGGAGTAACACAATATGGCGGAGTAGTAGCAGCACCTATAGCAAGTACAGTATTTAAAGAAATAATATCACTATATAATTTAAAAGAAGATTATAATGGTATTCCAAAATCATATAGATGGGATGATGTTAGATATGTAACTATTCCAGAAATATTAGGTAAAACAAAAAAAGAAGTAACAAATACTTTAAAAAGTTTGTACTTCAATATTGAATATTCAGGAAATGGAAACAAAGTTATAGATTCCTCACCTACTGAAGGTGAAAGAGTTAAAGAAGGTTCTACTATTAAATTACTTTTAAATTAAAACTATAGTAAAATTATTTTTATTTATCAATTGAAATAAAATCATTATTATCCAATCTAGAAACACTACTTACCTCTTGCATACTACTTACATCTAAATACCTTTTATTAGCTTTAATACTTTGATCAACTTTGTAACATTTGTTTAATTCTTGAGTATACCCTGATGGGCATTCATAATAAAGAGTTGCATAAGTTTTCTCATTTTTAATACAATATCATCATTTAATTCAAAATTCTCACCACATCCAATTTCATATATTAAATCAGTTGTAATGGTCTTAGTACATTTATTATTATTTAATGTATATCCACTTGGACAAGAATAAGATATGGTTGCATCACTTAAATCTATATATGCAACACACATATTTCCATCGACTTTTCCTATTTTACAATAACTATTAACAATGAATCTATCTACCAAAAAATAGCACTTATCATTCTTAGTAATTGCATTTTCAGGACAACTACCATCTTCATTATTTGATGTTTCTTTAAGACAACGAAAAACTTGTCTACCATTTTCACACTTATTAACAAAATAAAATGCTCCACATATAGTTGATAGTGTTAATATTAAACATATTATAGAAACATATATCCATATTTTTTCTATCTTTTTTTTAAATATAATTCTTTTAAATAATTTTATGATTACTCCAATAATAAGAGCAGACATTTACTACAAATATCTGCTTCTATAAATTATTTATGTTTTTTTATTAATCCGATTAACAATATTATTATAATTATTCCTTCAATAGATATAATTAATAATTTATAATCAAACGTTTTAAATAAATTAATTGCATTAATTGTATATATCTGTTCAATTCCATTTTCAGAAGTAACAATAATATCAATACGATTATTTCCATAAGCATAATTATTTAAATTATTGATTACAACAGTAGCATTTGAATCGCTTGCTATAGCGGTAATATTTAAAATATCTTTATTATTTAATAATACATTATATTCAAATACATCTTTATCAAATGCAATATTATAATTATCTATTTTAATAGATGATAAAGTATTATCATTAGATTTTTTAACTGCTTCACCATTTTTATTTTTTCTTATTACTTCAATAGTATAAGTTCTTTTTTCTCCAGAATTTGAAATAACTGTAATATCAAAATAATTAGATGATTCATTTAATTCTTTAACTCCTAAACCTATTATTTCGGAATCAACACTATCTGCTTCACCAGATATACTTATAGCCATAATATTATTATCAACTATAATTTCATATTTCATAGTATCTTTTTCAAAATTAATTGTACCTTTATCAATTTTAAGACTTTTCAAATAATTATTATCACTTTTAAATACTGATTTAATTGTAATAGATGTATTATCACTTTTTATTAAATTAGAATCAGTACTTCCTTCAATATTATTAAATTCTATTGTAGTCGTTTCACCATTTTTAAAAGAATCTGTAGACTTAAATCTCAAAGTTGCAACTTTTTGATTTCCATTAATTCCTTTAGAATTATCTAATACAATATTTTTCCCAATAGTAACATTAAATCCATTATAACCAAGTGATGAAACTAATTTGATTTTTGTATCATCGTATTTTAATGTGGATGTAAATCCCCATAAATTGTTTGCGTTTTCAACATAAACATCCACATCAAATACAGAATTAATATTTACTTCATTCTCAGTAACTAATTTAACGGAAAATTCTTTAGCATACACTGTATCTGTAATAAACAATAAGAATAGTAATACTAATATAAGTTTAAAATTCTTCATTTATACACCTAGTTAGCTAATGCTTTTCTTAATAATATTAAATCCAATATACTAGCTTCTCTATCAACAACATCAATAGTTGCTAATCCATCACTAGTTAATTCTTGTAAACCAGCTAAGTGTCTTCTCAATGCAATAACGTCTTGAATATTGAATAGTCCATCTAAGTTAACATCGCCATCAACATTTACAACTAATGGATCTCCATTTACTGTAATATTAACTACAGTTGTATAATCTCCATCATTTGATTTAAATGTAATATATGCTGTCCCACCGCCAACTGCAGTTATAATATTTCCTGAAACAGTAACAACATTATTGTTACTACTAGTTGCAGTATATGTTTTATCAGTTGCATTATTAGGTGTGAAAGTTAATACTATATCTTCAGTGTCACCTATTTCTAATTCAACAGAGTTTTTATTGGCTTCTATTCCTGTAACAGAATATGTATAATTATACTCACCTTCATAAATTGTATTAACTGGTGTTGCGAAAGTAATGCCCTCAATCTCAAAATTATATATTTTTTTGCCAGACTCTACATCAAAGGACTTAGTTACATTAACTTCTAATTCTTCGGCACTATCACCAAATAATCCAAATCTCTTAATTGCATATAATTTAGCAGAAGAAGTAATACTACTATTCTTTGCTTCTAAATATGCAGTTCTAACTTCATTTTTTAATAGTTCAATATATTCTTCCTCACTAGTAATAGCTTCTGAAAGCATTATATCAAACTTAGCTATGCTTTTTATATTTCTCATTAGTAGCGGAGTACCATTATCTATTATTAACAATTGATTGTATTCTGCAATATATCCATTATTTTCATCTCCACCTGCTCCCATACCAACGTATGTACAAGTTGGACATACTTCTTTAAGATTATTCTTAAATTCAGTATAATCAAGCAATGAATGATATTCAGGAGAATCAACACAATCTAATTTATATTTTAAATACTCTTCCAAAGTTAGCTCATATTTTTCAGATATTGTAGCATTAAGTAATACTTTTTTATCAGCTTCTTCATCTGATAATCCGTCAAAAACAACTGTTATTTTTTTACTATTAGTTCTTATTCCGTAACTACTATAATATGGAGTTCCATCATCCCACCATCCAACATAACCAATAGAAATATAAATACTTATTTCATCATTTGTATATATATCATCATATGAATCAGTGGCAACACTGTAATAATAACCACTAGTGTTTTTTTCTTCTTCAATTGAACCAGGTTGGCTAGTTATACCCAACTCTTCACATATAATACTAGTTAAATGATAATAATATTGTGAATAGAATTCATATTCTTCTTGTTCTGTAGTATTTTCATTCCTAACTAATCTATCCATTCTCAAGTGTATTGTATTATTAATACCATCAAACATTGTTTGAGTATCATTTATTATTTTATCCACATCAACTGTAAATGTTATATTAGCAGTACTAGTTCCGTTTGTAACTCTAATATCACATACACCTTTTGAAACGGCTGTTACAGTTCCTGTACTATTAACAGTACATATATCATTATCTGAACTTATAAATGTTACGTTTTTATTTTCATCATATACTTTATATAATATATTATATTCGTCATCTATTTCAAGAGTAGAATTTGAATGATAATCAGACTTATCTATTAATAATCCCTCAAATTTCACATTAAATGTTTCATTTATTATAGTAGTACTTTCATTTGTTTCCTTATCTATTCTGTATAATAATAATGTACAAGTTTCGTTTTCTTCATCACATGTGTTATCAAATTGATAAAAATAATTCTCAAATCCAGTATCATAAAAACCATTTAAATTAACATAAGAATTTATTTTGTTATTAAATTCATTATTTAATCCGTTATCGTCAGAAGCATTTATTATTAATTCTTCATCTTTAATTTCTTCAATTCTTCCAGTAACATAATTTTGATAATTAACACTTATAGAAACATAATTATTGTATGTATCATATTTATCTGTAATAACTATATAAGTATATCCTTCACCTACTGCGGTTACTTTTCCTTTTTTATCAACTGTAGCGATTGCAGGATCTTGCGATTCAAATATTAAGTTGTTTATATCTCCCTCAGTGAATTCTATTTCTATATCTTCAGTATCTCCAACTGCCATTTCATATTTGAATTGTTTGACATCTATTCCCTTCATTTGATAAGTAATTGCTTCTGCATCAGAATAGTATGATGTACTAGGATATGTCCCATAATCAGTAAATACTGACTGAATAAAGAACTCATTATTTTCTTCTGTAACATCATAATCAATTATCCAACTAAACTCATTAGAACTAATTTGTCTAGCTGCATTTCTAATAGCATCTAATTTAGTAGACCATCTTAAAGCAGAATAATCTATTATATAATTATTATTTTTAGGTACAAAATCATTTAAAGCTGTTTTGAAATCAGTATCCACTACTGCTAATAAAACAGTACTACAAGTTTTTGATGAAACTTTAATAAAAGCATATCCTTTTGATAGTGCAGTAATATTCCCTTCACTATCAACTGTTAAAATATCTTCATTGCTACTTTTAAAGGATACTACTCCATTATTTGCATTTTCAGGATAAACATTATATTCTATTTTGTATGTATCTCCAACACTTAAATCATAAGATCTTTTAGTAACATTAAAACTATTTATATTTATTTTAGGTTTTTGATCCAAAATAATGTTAAATGTTTTAGAACCTAAAGTAACAGAATAAATATTATTTCCTGTAAGTTCCACAGTTACACTTTCTTTAGTAATGTTTTCTATAGTATCTTTTATATAAGTTAATCTAGTTTCATTATCTCTTTTTAATTGGAAACTCATATTAATTATAAAACAAGGTCTAATTATTATATGTTTTGATAATAAGAAATTACTATCTTTACTAACAACTATATCATATTCTACATAGTCAAACATACTATTAAACTCAGTAGTTTTTTTATAATTAGTTAATTCTACATCATAATCACTATTATTAATTAAATCATTTATATTAGTTAATTTATATAATTCTTGATAGAATTCATTAGAACTCAAAGAATATTTTTTGATTTGAGACATAGTTTCATCAAGAGATAATACATAAGTACTTTCTATACTGCTTTCTAATTCTTTCATTTCATTAGCATTATATGTTTTAATACTATCATAACTAATTGCAGCTACAGAATTATAATTAGTATTCCCTAATCTATTAATATTTATTAAACATTGATTCTTATCAATGCATTTTACATCTACAGTAACGAATTCTTTTATATTATCAAATGTGCTTAACGAAGTAATATATTTCATTACAACACCTTCTAAATAAGCTAAGTTATTATCTATATTTGATAATGTATAAGGTAAATTAATGGTTAGAAAACCATTAACATAAGTATTAATTGTTGTTTCTAAATCTGAAGGGACAATTACAACTGACACTCTTTTCTTATAACCATTATTTGATTCTATTTCGAAATAAGTAGTTCCGGCTTTTATAAAAGATACATTTCCATCTTCTATACTTATATAATTTGAATCATAATTATAAGTTAATTGACTTTCATCTAAATTATATATTTTATAATTAAATACTTCTTCCAAATTACATGAATAGTTTAAATTCATATTATATGAATAATCGTTTAAATAAATTCCTGAAACATTCACTGTAACATTAGTCACAGTATAAGTATTTATACTACCATTATTATAATAATTAATGCTATAACTACAAACATTACTAGTACATGAAAAATTATTTGTATATGATGAAGCATAATCTTCACTTAATTCATTGTGAAAATCGTTATCACTGCCATTAATATATGTTGATAAGTATTCAGTATATTTTAAACTATCACCTATATAGTTTATTGTACTTGCATCTATATTTATAGTCTTATTTGATTTAGAATTAACATATTCTTGAATATTACTAAATACATGTTCTGGATCACGTGACATTACTGTAGCTTCAGCATAGTAAAAATCATTTATATTATAAGCTCTAACTTTTGTAGTTCCTTCATTAACACTACTCTTTATTACACCGGTCTCATCAATAGTTGCTATAGCATTGTCTAAACTTACATATAAAATGTTATCGTAATTAAAATCTTTTAATTGTTGGTAATATTTATTTAATAAATTAGTTTTATTACCAGTAGTATTGCCAATAGTAATTGACATTTTATTTCTTGAGAAAATATACTCATTAGAATTTATTGCAATATTTGGACGACTTACTTCTTTTGTTAATAGCTTATCTAATATGTAACCATCACCTTGCCACTCTTGTTGGTATCTTTTTGAAAGTGAAAATACGCATGTATCACCACTACACTCAGAAGTTATGCTAATATATTTATTTAATTTATTCAGTACACTACTATATGCATAGTTTTGATTAACACTTTCGGGTATTAAAGTACTAATATAGTTCAAATAATTATCTGCATCTATATTAACAATTACATATTCAGTTTTAACAAAATTCGAATCGGCATCAACAATTTGCAATGAAATCAAAGTATATCCAAACATTTTAGGCGTTATAGTAATATCATTTCCATCCTTTGAAATTACTACCATATTAGAATCATAGTAACCAACTATATTTATGCTATAACCCTCGGTTGAGTCAATAGAAATTGTTTTTGTACGATTCTCATCAAAATCTAAAAATACTTCTCCATCATTATTTAATCCAGTTATAGTATAATTTGGTTCTTCAGCAAAAACGATAGATGGAGAAACAATAATAAACATTAATATAATTATTAACATAGTTTTAATACTTTTTTTACAACTATTCATTTTAAGCACCTACTTTATTTCTTTTTTTACTAATTATTAAATAACTAGCTAACGCAATAATTAATACAACTGCACCTATTATTATAAATAGTATGTTATTATTGCTACTCTCAATATCATTTATTAATATATAATCTGAACAATGACTAATACCAAATCTTACATAGCCACCAGTAACTCTTATATTTTCGCTTTCTAGTTTTATAGTATTATTGCTCTCATCGTAATAATATAATTTTAATACCTCATTATCATTAAATTTATCACCTACATATACTTTAAATTCACTTCCTGCAGGTAACTTTCCAGAATAATTAAATGATAAGTATTTTGTTTTGGCATTATTAGTTAATTTATCAATATTTTCCATATTATTAGTTTCAAACTTTACTAATGTATCAAATTCAAAACCATTTTCTATACTTTGAGCATTAATATACCAGATATAATCTATTTCATTTCCTTTATATTTATTAATAATTAATTCTATATCTTTACCCGATAATGAATCAATTATTTCTTTTGATATTAATGTGTTATCATCTTTAATCTCTACTTCTATTGTCTTATCAGTTGTAGTATCAATAACATCTTTTAAATTAGTAATATCTACTTTGTTTCCTAACTTTTTATTAACAATCACTTTATATATTCTATTTGTTCCGTTTTCTGCAGTTACTGTAATAATTATTTCATTTGAACCACTCTTTAGCGGATCTACATTACTAACAATAACTTTGGCTTTTGAATCAGCTAGAGTTGTTTTAATATCTATTTTATCAACATTTGCTTCAACAGTTAAAGAATATTCTAAAGTGTCTTTATTAAACTCTATTTCATAACCAGTAACAGATAATGAAGACAAATAATTATTTGTCGATAATGCAGCACTATTTCCTTTTTCATCTTTTCTTATTATAGTAACTGTATATTTTCTTGTACTTCCATTTTCTGCTGTGACAACTATTTCATACTTATTAGAATATACTTTTAAATTATAACTGCCAGTTCCCTTTACAGATGATTTACTATCTTCAGCAGCTGCATTTATAGTAATACTTGTTACTTTATTCTCTACAGTTACTGTATAACTTCCTGTTGTTTTATTAAATTTAATGGATGCATTAGCTATAGTTAATGAAGATAAATAATTATTAGTACTTCTATTATCATTTCTACTTATTATTATTTTATAAGTTTTAACACTTCCGTTTTCGGCTTTAACAACTATATCAAAACTATTTGTTCCGTAATTAAGTGATTTAGTTCCAGTTCCAGTAATAGTTGCTTTACTGTCTTCTCCTACTGCACTTATTTCAATACTACTATCATTAGTTTTACCTAAATTATATTCTATAACATTTTTATCGAAACCTGTTACAAGTGTCCCATTAATTTTAAGACTACTTAATGTATTTACACTAGACTTTGGAACATTAACTGTTACAGTTTTACTACAATCACTTCCAGTAAGTCGAGTTGTATCCGTACCTCCTTCTACTGAAGATAAACTAATCGTTGTAGATTCACCCGCTTTAAATGAACTAGTACTTTTAAATACTAGATTTATAATATCAAAACTGCCATCATGACCAGATCCTGAATCTAATACTATATTACTTCCTACTGTAGCATTAAACCCAGATAATCCAGAGTAACTATCCAATGTAATTTTACTTGATTCATAATTCAATTTTGCCCTAATTCCCCAAATATTAGTTCCACTAGCCTTTACGGTTACTGTAAAACTATCACCTTCATCAATGTTTGACACCGACGACATCGACAAACTTATGCCATCAGCATAAACATTCAATGCAAAACAAAACAAAGTAATGACAACGATGCAAAAAGATAAAAACTTCTTCATATATATTTCCTCATATTTTCACATTAAATATATCATATATTTAGATTAATATCAATTACATATTAAAATAATTCTTAATTCTCAAAAAAAATAGACACTCTATATTCATGTCCACTTTTATAGTATCAATTTTGTTATTACTTACTATTTTTTATTTTTAATTCTAATTTTTGTATTTCTTTTTCAAAATATTTTTTATCAGAATTAGTTTTAAATAAAACAAATGTATTAAATGCTAAGGAAAGAATCAATATTATGTATATTAATGTATCTTGGTTATTAGTTTGATCTTCTTTTAATACTTCATTAATAACATCATATTTTTCTTCTGAATTATATAAGTTTTCAATATAAGACTTTATCTCATCATCAATACTTGATGCATAACCTTCCCATGTCTTACTTCCTATTATAATATAAGGTATACCTTCAGCATTATCTCCTAAAAATGAAGATACTTTATTCATTAAATCGTTATTATCTGTATTATCCCAAACTTCATAAGAAACTAAATTAAATTTATCACCATATTCGTCTACTATACTTTCTAAAAATTCTAAAAAGTCATGACAATGTTGACATCCAGAACCTCTAAATAAATATTAATTTTATTATCAGATTCAATATAATTATCGTGATTAAATTCAATTCCTTCTTCAGTACAAACTTCCTTTAATGTTTCAGTTTTGTATTCTAATGCATATATATTTAATGGAATAAATAACATAAATAACAAAAATAATAAAACTTTTTTCATAAAAACCTCCTTAATAATTATACTATATTTAATTTTATAAAAAAAGTATTTATATTCTAAATACTTAATTTATATTATAATCCTAAAGTAGTTTTATCTAACTTAATTCCAGGACCCATAGTTGAAGATATGCTTACATTTAATACATATGTTCCTTTAACACTTGTAGGTTTAACTTTAATTAATTCATTTGCTACTGCTTTTAGATTTTCTTCTAAGTCAGTTTCTTTAAATGATAGTTTACCTATTGTAGTATGTACATTTCCATATGAATCATTTTTGTATTCAATCATACCTTTTTTAATATTACTAATAGCATCTTTAACATTAGTAGTAACTGTTCCAAGTTTTGGATTAGGCATTAAACCTTTTGGTCCTAAAACTTTTCCTAATTTTCCTAATAAAGGCATCATTTCTGGAGTAGCTACGATAACATCAAAATCAAACCAATTTTCTTTTTCGATTTTTTCAATCATATCTTCTGCTCCACAAAAATCAGCTTCTTTAGCATCACTAGCTTTTGTTTTAGTAACAACTAATACTTTTCTTGTTTTTCCAGTTCCTTTAGGTAATACCAAACTACCTCTAATATTTTGATCAGTTTTTTTAGTATCCATATTAATTTTAAATACTACATCTACTGATTCATCAAATTTCTTTGACTTTAAACTCTTAAGTAATTTTAACGCTTCTGTTACGTCATAAGATTTATTCTTATCAACATTATTTGAAGCTTCCACATACATTTTACTATGTTTCTTCATAATTTACCTCCTTATGTGGTATTTGGATTATTTATTATTCACTCTATTTTATTCTTTGCTTTCTTCTTTTTCTTCAGTTGCTTCTGTTTGTTCTGTAGATTCAACTTCTACATTAGCTGTTCCTTCAGCCATTTCTTTTGCACTATTTTCCATTTCTTCTAATTCTGCTTCAAACTTAGCAGCTTGTGCTTCAGCTTCTTCTGCTTCTTTAGCTTGTTCTTGAAGTTCAGCATCATTAACGCCTTTAATTGCTATACCCATATTTCTAGCTGTTCCAGATACTATATTAATAGCAGATTCTAATGAATATGCATTTAAATCTGGCATCTTAACTTCAGCTATCTTTTTAATATCATCTTTAGATATAGTAGCAACTATTTGATTAGCTCCTTTAACACTACCTTTTTTAATTCCAGCAGCTTTTAATAATAATGAAGCAGTTGGTGGAGTTTTTAATACGAAATCAAAAGATCTATCATCATAGATACTAATTTCAACTGGTATTATATCACCCATCTTTTCTTTAGTTGCATCATTGTATTTAGTACAAAATTCTTGTAAATTGATTCCTGCTGGGCCTAACACTGTTCCAACTGGTGGAGCTGGTGTTGCTTTACCTGCAGGTATTTGTAATTTAATCTTTTTTACAACATTCTTTGCCACGAAAAACACCTCCTATTTAATTAATTTTTGTTTCCGTGAGTGGTTCACGATAATAATCCAATAATCTCCCACTAAATTTAAGTTTATATATAACAAACTTGCTTATTGATAATACCATAAAATATATGATATTTCAAGAAAAATAGTTAATTTTTCTTATTTTATGCTTTAGTTATTTGTATTAAATCAACTTCGACTGGCGTTTCTTGTCCAAATAAGTCTATAAGCACAGTTAATTTTTCATTTTCTTTATCTAATGTTTCAATTTTACCAAACATACCTTTAAATGGACCATCTATAATATTAACAGAATCACCAACTTCAACATCAGTACATATTGGAACAGCTTCAACATTACCATCGCCAATAAATTTCTTAACTTCTTCAGGTGTTAATGGAATTGGTTTAGCACCTTTTCCAGAAGATCCAATAAATCCTGTTACTCCTGGAGTATTACGAACAACGTACCAAGCTTCATCGCTCATTATCATTTCAATAAGTACATATCCTGGAAACATTTTACGTACCTTTTCTTTTTTAACGCCATCTTTTACTTCAATTTCTGTTCTTTCTGGAATAACAACTCTAAATATATTGTTCTCCATTCCCATGCTTTCACGTCTAGACTCTAAATAATCTTTTACTTTTTCTTCATGTCCACTGTATGCATTTGCTACATACCATAATTTTTTTCCTTCATCTTCCATTATGCTAATACTCCTCTTAAGAATGCAAACAAAGCATCTAATACATAAAAGTATAATCCAAAAAACACTATCATAATTACACTAATAGCAGAATATTTAAATAACACTTTACCATCTGGCCATCTAACCATTTTAGATTCTTTTTTAATTCCTTTAAAAAATGATTTAATTTTTTTCATATTTGCTTCCTCCAAATAAAAAACACTTTGATGTGTTATGTCAATAGTATCACAAATAAAATCTAATATCAAGTATTTTTAATTATTTTAATTATTTATATCAATAATATCATCTATATATATTCTTTTACCATCGATTGTTAATAAATAGTTATTATTTTTAGAAATAATAATATAATCGTCTTCATTCTTATAAGTCTTAATACGAATCTTTTTCTTATATATAAAATTATTAGCATTTAATATTTCATTTAATTTATTATTAACATTAATATTAATTTTATCTACATTATTGTCTTTAGATGAATAAAAAACTACTTTATTATTATCAATCTTTTTTTTATTATTTATAAATATTTTTGGTATTTCATCATTCATATTAATATTTATGATACAGTTTATTAATTATTACCAAAAAACTATAACAAAAAAGATCTATAATTCTTTTTCTCTTCTTTTTAGATCTTTTTCTTTTAATACTTCTCTTTTGTCGTATAACTTTTTACCTTCACATACACCCAATTCTATTTTTACTTTACCCCTAACAATATACAATTTTAAAGGGATAAGAGTATATCTTTTTTGATTCACTTGTTCGTTTATTTTTAATATTTCTTTTTTATGAAGCAATAGTCTTCTTTCTCTTCTTTCATCATGATTGAACCTATTTCCTTCTTCATATCTAGCAATGTACATATTTAATAAAAACACTTCATTATTTTTAATTCTTCCATAGCAATCATTAAAATTTGCACTACCTTTTCTTATACTTTTTATTTCTGTACCAAGTAATTCTATTCCTGCTTCAAAAGTATCGCGAATAAAATAATCATGTTTAGCTTTTCTATTAACAATTTCCATTATAATTTCCTTACTAAAGCAAAATCAACTTCTCTTCTTGCTTTAGATGCTCCAATACATTTTACTCTTACTTTATCACCATAACGAAGAGCAACTCTATTATTTCGAGTATATCCTGCTAATTCTTCTTTATATTGATAAAATTCTTTCATAGTAGATAAATCTACTCTACCTTCAATTAAATTATTTGTTTGCACAAAGAATGCATGAGGCATACAAGTATCTATAATAGCATCATATTCTTCTCCGATATGACCCCCTACACGATTACCAGCTTCATCTAGATAGCCCTCCATATATTCTGCTACTAATAAATCATCCATTGCATATTCTGCTTTTTCACTTGTTCTTTCTGTTTCTGATATGTGTTCGCAAATATAAGTTAAATAAGAGGCCCAATCTTTTAAGAACTTCTCCTCATAATTTTTATTTACTAAATATTCAGTAATAGATTTATGTACTAATAAATCACTAAATCTTCTAATAGGAGAAGTAAAATGTGTATAGCATGGACTGGCAATACCAAAATGTCCAATATTTTCAGTTCCATAATATGCTTTTTGCATACATCTTAGTAATTTTTTATTTATTACTTTATATTTTTCGTAATCTAATTTTCCTTTTAAAAATTTTAATAAATCTTGTAATTGAAAATTTGAAACATTTTCATTATCAATTTTACCATTATAAACAATACCCTGTAATGATAAAAATTTCATAAAGTCTTCTATACTTTTAGGAGAAGGAACTCCATGTAAACGATAAACAAATGGAACAGATTTTTCAAAGAATGTAGTTGCAACAGTTTCGTTTGCAGCTATCATTGCATCTTCTATCATTTTTTCTGCTTCTCTTTGAACTCTAGCACTTACATCTTTTACTTTTCCATTATCATCATAAGCATATTTCTTTTCATCACCAATAAATTCTAATTCTCCACGTTTTTCTTTCTTAGCTCTAAGTATCTTAGAAAGAGCATGAAAATTCTTTAGTATATTTGATACAGGTACATTTACTTTAGTTCCTTTTTCAACAACAAGTCCATCATTATATTTTAATAATTCTTCTCTGGTAATACTGTTTTGAAATGCAATGCTTTCAATCGTATCACCTTCTTTAGCAATATATACTAAAGTATTGTAATCTTTAGTATCTTCAGTAGATTTATCATCTATTATATCTTGTACTGCATCGTAATTCATTTTTTTTCTAGAATTAATAATACCTTTAGATATATGTTTAGTCACTATATTTCCAGCATGATCTATTTCCATTGCACAAGAGATTGTAAATCTATCTTCGCCTTCATTTAAAGAACATATTCCATTAGATAATTCTATTGGAAGCATTGGAATAACCTTATCACCTAAATAATTAGAATTGCCTCTTAACTCAGCATCTTTCCATAATGCACTGCCTTCTTTAACATAATGAGAGACATCTGCTATATGTACTATTAACTCATAATTACCATTAGGAAGTATTTTTAAACTAATAGCATCATCAATATCTTTTGTATCTTTTCCATCTATAGTAAATACTACTTCATCTCTATAATCAGTTCTACCTTCTTTTAATCCTTCATCAATCATCTCTTCTGAAAGCTCTTTAGGCATCTTTTTGGCTTCTTCTAATGCTTCTTCACTAAATTCATAAGGAATATTAAATTCTTCTGCTATAAGTCTTGTATCAGCATCAGGAGCATTCTTATGAGCAATAATATGATCTACACTAGCAAGAATAACACCACGAGATAAATCTCTAACATATTTAAGTTTTACAATATGTCCATCTAGTATATCTAAATCAGTACTTTGAAATTCAACTTTGTAAGGTAAATCTTTTGTTAAACATTTAATTTTAAGTTCACCATTATCATTATATACTTCACCTAATCCATTACCTATTGATCTATCAATTACTTTTACAACTTTTCCTTCATTAGTTAATTTGTTTGTTACTTCAACTAATACTTTATCTCCATCACAAGCACCCCTCATTTTATCTCTAGGAATAAATATATCATCATTTGCTCCCATTAATAAATGAGCATTACCTTTTTCATGAACATCAAGAATACCAGTAATCAATTCATTTTTATGATAAGTATTACCAGAAGCAGTTCTAATAGCACCATCTTTACATAATTCATTTAAAATATCTAATACAGCTCTTAAATCTTCAACAGTACTTTTTGGTTTTATTTGATATAATATTTCAGTAGCATTAAGATTTCTATCTGATTTATTAATTATTTCTAATATTTTATCTTTCATATTTACCTCACATATATATTTTATCATAATAAATGCATATCTAAAATAAAAAATTCACTTTTGTGAATTTTTATTTATAAACTTAATATTAATGAAATTATAATAAAAGCAAATCCTAAAGCATAAGTGAGTCTAGTAATAAACTTTTCTCCACCTCTTTCTTTAGATTTAGCCATTAACATTGCATTACCACCAGTAATTATTTGACTAGCATCACTAGCTTTACTACTTTGCAATAATACTATTACTATTATCATTATACATATTATTAATAAAACTTTTTCCATATAATCTTCCTTTGCATAAGTATTTTACTATAATATTTACTTTTTTTCAAGTGTATTCTCTTCTATTTCTAATAGTCTGTTAAATTTGCAAATTCTTTCTCCTCTACATAATGATCCAGCTTTAATAAAAGGTATATTTAATGCAACCGCAGCATCTACTATAAATGTATCATTAGTTTCACCACTTCTATGACTCATAATACAAGTATAATTATTTTGTTTAGCGAGAACTATAGTTTCTAACATTTCATAAAATGTTCCTATTTGATTAGGTTTAATAATAATCGAATTACATAAACGATTATTTATTCCATTCTGTAAATATTTTTTATTAGTTACAAATAAGTCATCACCAACTATATTTATTTCTTTTCCTAATCTATCTGTAATTAATTTGAATCCTTCAATATCGTTTTCATCAAATGCATCTTCTATTGATATAATTGGATAAGATTTAACTAATTCTAAATAATACTCTAGCAATTCTTCTTTTGTTAAAAATTTATCATCTATTTTATAAGTACCTTTTTCTTTATTAAAAAGAGTTGATGCAGCTATATCAAGAGCAATAAACACATCTTTTCCAGGAATATATCCTGCACTTTCAATTGCTTTAATTATATAGCTAAGAGCACTTCTATTATCTTTTAAATTAGGAGCAAATCCTCCTTCATCACCTACCGAAGTGACCAAAGATTCGTCTTCTAAAAGCTTTTTTAAAGAATGAAAAACTTCACTAGCGCATCTAAGTATTTCCTTAAATGAACTTTTTTTAGGTACTATCATATACTCTTGTATATTTAAATTGTTTTTAGCATGTTCTCCACCATTTATAATATTAAACATTACCTTAGGTATTTTCTTCTCACGAGGATTTAAATATTCATATACTTCTTTACCTTTTTCTTTAGCAGCGGCTTTTATACATGCTATAGAAACACCTATCATAGCATTAGCACCCAAAAAACTTTTATTTTCTGTTTTATCAAGATTAATCATAATACTATCTATTTCTTTTTGATGAGTTATCTCAATTCCAACTAAAGCATCATTAATTAAAGTATTAACATTATTAACAGCTTTTAAAACACCTTTTCCAAAATATCTTTCATCATTATCCCTTAGTTCTAACGCTTCTTTACTTCCTGTAGATGCACCACTTGGTACAGAAAAAGTCTCTTTAATGTTATTTTCTAAAATAACTGATACTTCTAAAGTTGGATTACCTCTAGAATCCAATATCTCTCTTGCTTTAATATTTTTAATTTTACTCATATAAACCTCCTATAATTAATCAGTTTAATATTTATTAAGTCACAAAACAAGATAAATAAAATTAAAAGAAATTAAATTATTTTCTTGAGAATCTTATTTATTTAACTTATATTTATTATACAATTTTTTTATTATTTATGCTATACTATTAGTGTAAAAAATTTACAAGGAGAAATTATTTATGTATATAGAAGAAATGTCAGGAGAATCATTTAACGAATTTGCAAGACATCATATGCTAAAAAACTTTTTTCAATCATACGAGTATGGTGAATTAATGACTCATAGTGATTATAAAGTAATGTATATTGGTGCTTATAAAGATAAGGAAGTTATCGCAGCAAGTCTAATATTATATAAAGAGATAGTTGCTAAAGTTAAATATGGATATGCACCTAGAGGTTTTTTGATTGATTATTATGACAAACCTTTATTAAAAGAATTCACAAAAAAAATTAAAGACTTTTTTCTATTAAAAGGTTTTGCATTTATAAAAATCAATCCAGAAGTAACTTATGCTGTACTTGACTATAATACTAAAACTAAAACTGTTAATACTAACAGTCAAGATTTGTTAAATTTTTTAAAACAACTTGGTTATAATAAATTAAAAGATAATTTATATTTTGAAAGTGTATTACCCAAATATACTCCAATAATATACTTACCTTCATTTAATATGAATTCAATTGATGAATCAATAAGAAAAGATGTTGAGCTTGCAACTATTAAAGGAATACATTTAGTATCTGGTAACATTGATGAAATACCTACATTCTATAAATTTGTTGAAAACAAAAAAAATAAAACAGAGATATATTATAAATATTTTTTTGAAAAATTCGAAAAAAATGGAATGGTTGACCTAATATTTGTTGAAGTTAATTATGATTTATATATTAAGTATTTACAAAAACAATATATATATGAAAACAATATAAATGAAAAAATTAATAACGATTTCAATAAACATCCTAATGAAAAAGAATACTATGATGCAAAAATGGAATCTGATAAAAAAGTAAATGATATTACCTCTACATTAAATATAGCTACAGTTAGAATGGGAGAAAATATTACAAAAGAAGTAATTGGTGGTGCATTTGTTGTTAAGAGTGACGGGAGAGTTACAATAATAATAACAGGTCAAAATGAGTTATATAAAGAGATTGATATTAAAACATTCTTATTTTATAAAATAATAGAAGAATATAAAAAAGCAGGATATAATTATTTAGACTTATATGGTATCACCGGTGATTTTAGTAATTCAAATCCATATAAAAAGTTAAACGATTTCAAACTAAAGTTTAATCCTGTAGTATATGAATATATTGGTGAATTTGATTTAGTTGTTAACAAAACATTACATCAATTATTATGGTCTACAAATAAAATACAAAAAGAATTTTATAAACCAGCAATTAAAAACGAGTAATTTTATTACTCGTTTTAAATATATTTATCTACATTATCGGGTA
>CAZJEW010000016.1:0-25554 GCA_964545285.1 uncultured Clostridium sp. | reverse complement strand
ATGAATTATTAAGTGGGAAAAAATTGAGTGAAAAAGAGTATCAAGAAAAATTAGAAGAAACTTATTATGAAGATAATAGCAAAATAATTGGAGATAGCGGTTCATCAATTCCATATAAGATTACTATTGAAAAATCTGATGATGAATATCTAGTATTAGAAGTCGAAATGCCAAGAGACGGATCTGATTATGCAAAAGATAAGAAAAGTCTTTTTCCAAAAACAGTAAGAAACGATATGAATAAAGTTCATAATGATGGAACGATTGAAAAATTACAACTAGATATTGATGAGCAAAAAGATAACTATTACAATAAATAGCAAATCACAGTTTTTATAAATTAAAACGAACAATAAAACGTTCATTTTTCGTCAGGAAATTGACCAATAATGAGCGTCAAAAATAAATCTGGAATAGACTTTCAAAAAGAGTTGTAATATGATGCTCTTGCCAATTGAAAGCAGTTAAATAAAGTATTATTAAATTTATATTTTATTAACCCTTGATATATTTCCTGTTAAAAATCACAAATATTATGTAAGATGATTAAATGAAAGGAGAAGATATATGAATCAAGAAAAAATCGGAAAATTTATTGCTGAATGTAGAAAAAATAAAAATATGACACAACAAGATTTAGCTGAAAAATTATGTGTTTCTGATCGTAGTATTGGAAACTGGGAAAATGGAAGAAACATGCCTGATTTATCATTATTTAAATCTTTGTGTACTGAACTTGATATTTCTTTAAATGATTTAATGAGTGGTGAAAAAGTAAAAGAAAAAGAATATCAAGAGAGGTTAGAAGAAAACATAATTAATACAATAGATTATACTAATAAAAAAATAGAAAATAAAAATAATTTTATTGGTTTATTATTAGTTGTGTTTGGAGTATTAATATCTATTACAGCTATTGCGATATTTCCTAGTGAAAGTAGTTGGGGATCAATTTATTCTGTTTTTGGAGCAATTATTTCATTAATTGGTGTTTGTAGGTTTACTAAGAAATTATCATATTTAAAAAGATTTATTTACAATTTGAGCTATTTTATATTATTCATATTGTTATTAATATTTATTGATTATGTTGGAGTTATTAATATTCATCAAGCACCAAGATTTTCATTATATAAAATATCCGGAGATAATGTTATGTATTATGATACATTATTTTATGATGTAGTTAGATGTAATGTAGATGGCGATAATGAATCATATAAAGTAGTTAAAAATCAAAAATATGATATAAATAATATAGATGTTTTTTGTGTTAAGTAATATATATGATATAATAATTTTATAGTAGGTGAGTAAATGATATCTAGGGAACAAAGAGAGAAAGATTTAATTAGTAGTGGTTTAGTTGATGCTATTAAATTACAATATAATGGTATTCAGCATAATATTTCTGATAAATATTTTCTTTTAATTGCAGATTATATTGAATCTATAGGACAATTAAATAATGAAAATGGATTATATTTAGATCCTGTTACACTAGCAATGAATTTACCTCACTTGTTAACTTCTATATCAGATGAAGATTTAGGTGGATTATACGGAATCACTGATGATAGAAAAATAACAATGAATAATAAAACTGATTATGAAAAAAATAAATTATTTTTCTTTCATGAGTTAACACACGCTATTCAAACAAGAACAATTGATAATCAAGAAAGGTGTTCATATTATGATGGACATACTGGTATGTTTCTAACTGAAGGTGCAACTCAATTTACAGCTGAAATTTTATATAATGTATCTAATGGTGGAAATTTAAAATATAGAGTTCAACATAATAGTGTAAGGGGACAATCTGAACATACAACCTTTAGTCCATTATCACAATATCAATTGAATGGAAATATTTTAATGTTATTATCTGCGAGTTTAGGAATACCTTTAAATCAATTACTTGCTTTAGGATTTAGAAAAGATGCTAGAGAACAATTAAAAGAATTATATGAAATATTTCCTGGTAAAGAAGGTAAATTTGAAGAGTTTATGTTTGAGTTAGAAAAAATTTATTCTCTTGATAAAATAGTTCTTGCAGGTGGAATAGAACAAATTAATAAACAACCAAGAACTATAACAATGCAAGATAAAACTAATTTTATTGGTAATATGGATATTCAAAATCAAATAATTAATAAAATTGAAAGAGAGCTCGCTTCTGATTTTATAGAAAATAATGATACTGAATATATTATAAATAATTATGAAAAAATATCTATGTATTTAACTACACCTGAATTAAAACAAAATTTTCAAAATGCAGTTTGTCAAATTGCTATGATGACGTCTGAACATAATTCAGGAATTGTGATATAGAAAGTGGTGATATGAGTGTTAAACGAAAAGAATAATATAATAGTTATATATTATTCATATACAGGTAACTCAAAAAAAGTTGCTGAATATGTAAAAGAAAAATTAGATGCTGATATTTTAGAATTAGAACCATCTGTACCTTTTTCTATAAATTATGATGATGTGGTAACTGAATGGCAAAATAATGATATTAAAAGAGATGTGATGATAAATCCAATTAAAATTGATTTAAATAATTATAATAAAGTAATTTTAATTTCTTGTGTATGGTGGTATGGTATTTCACCTGTTATGAAAAGGTTTTTAAAGGAATATGATTTATCTAATAAAGATGTTATAGTAGCTGGATGTAATGCTGGATGGATTGGACATAGTTTTAATGATTATGAAATTTTATTAGAAGATTCAAATGTATTAGGGAAATTAAATTTAATATTTTCTTCTGATGAAACAAAAAGAAATCAAATGGTTACTTCAGAAGATGAAATAAATAATTGGTTAAGCTATATTAAATAATAAATGTTAAATATAAGTGCGTAATTTCCAAGCATAATTGATAGAGTTAATTGTTGTTAAGATATATTATTATATTGAAAGGAAGAAATGTCATGCAAATAGGTAAAAAAATAAGTGAATTAAGAAAGAAAAATAATCTTTCACAAGAAGAATTAGCAGAAAAGATGGATGTTACAAGACAAACAATATCTAAATGGGAATTAGAAGAAACATTTATGGATATAAAACAAGCAAAAAGAATGTCAATAATATTTAATGTTAGTTTAGATGAATTGGTTGATAATGATATTAAAAGTGTTTTAATTGAAAAAACATCTAATACTGAAAAATTAGCAGGTATAATTATTAAAATATTAAAGATATTAGGAGTATTATTTTTATTGTGGATATTATTAGTGATTGTATTATTTACTTTTTACAGGCGCCAACCAGAATCTTCATTAGTTAAATCTGCTACTCTTTCTTGTAGTATTGAAGAGAATGATTATTTAATTACTATTGGAAGTGATTCATATTTTAATTGTTCAAACTGTAATAAAAAAATGCAAGTATATTTAACAGATATAACTGATTGGGCAAATATTGATCAAAGTATAATAAACATTAATAAATACTTTGAAGATAATGGTGGAAAATGTGAAGTGGAAAGTAGATAGAGATATCTACTTTTATTATAAATATGTTATAATATTATTAATGGAGAAAATATGAGTAGTTTATGTGGAATTAATTGTAATGATTGTGATATGAAAAATGATTGTAAAGGATGTTTAGAAACTAATGGTCATCCTTTTGGAGGAGACTGCGTACTAGCAAAGTGTTGTTGTAATAAAAAAGGCAATACATTAAATATAATGAATGAATATAAAAATAATTTGATTAATGAATTTAATTCTTTAGGAATAGAAGATATGCCTAAAGTGAAAGAACTATATTCGTTAAATGGTTCTTTTGTAAATATGGAATATATTATTAATGGTAAAAAAGTTAAATTATTAAATGATAATAATATATATTTAGGAAATCAATTACAAAAAGTAAATAGTAATAAATGTTATGGAATAGTTGCTGATGAAGAATACTTATTAGTATGTGAATATAATGAAGGTGGATTAAATCCCAATATAATTATATTTAAAAAAAGAAATTATTAAGGTTAAAATAGTGATATATGATTATTAGATTAGAAGAAGAAAAAGATTATTTTGAAGTAGAAAACTTAACTAGAGAAGCATTTTGGAATGTTTATAGACCAGGATGTTTTGAACATTTAGTCATACATAATTTGAGAAAAGATAAATGTTTTGTTAAAGATTTAGATTATGTCTTAGAACTGAACAATCAGTTAATAGCAAATATTGTTTATGCCAAAGGCAATTTAAAGTTAGACAATGGAACAAACAGGGATGTACTTATTTTTGGTCCTGTTAGCGTTCTTCCAGAATATCAAAAAAAAGGTTATGGTGAACAATTAATTAATTTTACAATGAATAAAGCTAAAGAGCTAGGTTATAATGAAATAATTATTACTGGAAATGAAACTTATTACAAAAAGTATGGTTTTGAAAGCTGTTCTATATATAATATTTATTATGAAGGACTTGATAAAACTTTAGAATATCCATTCTTTATGATAAATATATTTGATAAAAGTAAATTTAATATTAATGGTGCAACTTATAGTGATCCGTTGTGTTATAATATTAATGAGAATGAGTTAAAAGAATTTGATAAAAAGTTCCCAAATAAGATTAAAGAAAAAAGAGAAGGTCAATTAGAATAATATTTATATAAATTATGGAGGAATTATGATTAATATTAAAAATTTAACTAAAAAATATGGTGATAAAAAAGCTGTTGATAATATTTCGTTAGACATTAATGATGGTGAAATATTTGCTTTTATTGGGCATAATGGTGCTGGTAAGACTACTACTATTAAAGCAATAGTTGGTATCCTTGATTTTGAAGAAGGGGATATATTAATTAATTCTAAATCTATTAAAGATAATCCTATTGAGTGTAAAAAAGAAATTGCTTATGTTCCTGATAATCCTGATTTATATGAAAATCTTAAAGCTATAGACTATATTAATTTTATATGTGATATGTATGATGTTAGTATTAATGATAGAAGTGAAGCTATTTTAAAGTATTCTAAGATGTTTGAAATTGATGATAAGTTAAATGATACTATTTCATCTTTTTCTCATGGTATGAAGCAAAAAGTGGCTTTAATAGCGGCTTTATCTCATAATCCATCTATTTTAATTATGGATGAACCGTTTGTTGGTTTAGATCCTACTAGTGTATATGATATGAAGAAAGTAATGCAAGAGATGTGTAAGGAAAATAAAACAATATTTTTCTCAACTCATATTCTTGATGTTGCTGAAAAACTATGTACAAAGGTAGCTATAATAAAGAATGGAAAGATAGTAAAAGTTGGTAGTATGGAAGAAGTAAAAGGAGATAAATCTTTAGAAAAAGTATTCCTTGAACTTGATAAGTAGGTTATTATGAAAAAAACTTTTTCTTTATTAAAAGCAACTATTAAAGGCAATATTAATGTATTTAAATATAATACGAATAATAATTCTTCTTTATTAAATAGAATATTATTACCATTATTTTTATCGTTAATTATAATGTTTTCAATTGGACAATATACATATACTATTGGTTCTTCATTACATGAAATTAATCTTACTTTTATAATGCTTACTTTATTTATAATTATTTCTAGTTTAATTACTATTTTTGAAGGAATATATAAATCTCAAAGTATATTATTTGAAGCAAAAGATAATGATTTGTTATTTTCTTTACCTATAAAAAAATCATCTATTATTTTTGTTAGAACATGTAAATTAATTATTTTTCAATATATTTATAATACAATATTTATATTACCTGCTTTTATTTCTTATATTATATTAGAGATACCTAATATTAGTTTTTATTTAATAAGTTTATTAATGTTAATATTGCTTCCAATAATACCTACTATAATAGCGTGTTTTATTGGATATTTTATTAAAAGTATATCTTCCGGTTTTAAATATAAAAAAATTATTCAAATTATATTTACTACTATACTCTTTCTAGGTATATTTATTATTTCATTTAATATGAATAGTTTTTTAGAAAAAATAGTATCTAATGCAACTAGCATTAATGATATAATTACAAGAATATATTATCCTGCTGCTCTTTATATAAAACTAATATCTAATTTTAAATTATTAGATTTAATATTGTTATTATTAATTAATATTATTCCGTTTGTATTATTTATATATTTGTTAAGTATATTATATTTCAAGGTAATATCTAAGTCAAATGAAGAAATTCCTAATAAAAAAATATCTATTTCTAATATTAAAGTTAAAAAACATTCTCAGTTAAACGCATTAACTATTAAAGAATTAAAAAGATATTTTTCATCATTTATTTATGTATTTAATACTATATTTGGACTTGCTATATTGCTTGTATTAACTATTGGAATGAATATCAATTTAGAAGGTTTAATTACATCAATTACTACTTCAGAAGGAATTAATATTGATGTTAATACAATTATAAATATGATTCCTAAAATATATTTAGCAGCAGTTACGATAACTATATGTTTAACATCTATTACATCTTCTTCAATATCTTTAGAAGGTAAGAGTTTTTTATTAACTAAAAGTTTACCTGTTTCACCATATAAAATATTGTTATCTAAAGTACTTGCTAGTAATATAATAACTATGATTGGAGTACTTTTTAGTTCATTAATATTTATCATTACTTTTAAACCTCCAATTATTGATATATTATTTTTATTATTAATAATTTTATTATTTCCAACGTTTATTGCTATAATTGGCTTGTTAATAAATTTAAAATATCCTAAAATGAATTGGAATTCAGACACTGAAGTAGTAAAACAAAGTATTAGTTCTATGGTATCAGTGCTATTTGGAATGATTTCTGGAGTATTATCTATTGTATTAGTATCTTATTTATCTAAATCATTTAATACTAATTATATAATATTAATGTTATTGTTATTTGTATTTGGTTTACTAGTTCTATTAAACATATTATTAAAAAAATATGGTAATAAAAGATTTAAAGAGATAAATGTTTAAAATAATATTTACGGAGAGATTATGATAACTGAAATATTTGATATAATAACTAGTTCTTTGCCAAACAAAACAGAAACTTCTTTAGAAGATTCATCTATTATTAGCATAATTATTAATGATTATATGGGTGGAATAATAAAGAGATGTAAGTGTGGAGATTATAGTTATTATTATAATGTTGTTAATGGAAAAATCATTGATTTAACAGTATCTATAGATAATGAATACATACCAAACTATATTGATTCGAATGAAGTATCAAGAGAAGAACTATTAAATAATAAAGATATTAGAAATAGATATAGAATTCTTTTAAATAATATTAGAAATAATTTTATATTAAATGGAAAGAAAGAGTATTGTTTAAGAGATGAAAGTAATGAAAAAATATCTAGTAAGATACCTGGTACTATAGGTGGATATAGTAAACTAAAAGTATATGGCAGACTTGATTGTCCTAGTGCATTACGATGGATAAGTAAAGGTAAATATGTTGATAAAAGAGTCTTTTTTGAAGATGAAGAAACAGCAATAAAAGCAGGATATAGACCATGTTCAATATGTATGCATAAACAATATTTAAAATGGAAAGGAAAATAATGAATAATTTATATGATATGATTTTTAAAAGAAAGTCTGTAAGAATGTATGATAATGATTTACATATTTCAAATGAAGAATTGGATAATATTAATAAATATTTGAGTAATTTAATTTGTTTATTTGATATTAAAACTTCATATAAAATAGTTAAAAAAGAAGAAACTAATTGTAATAGAGGAGAATATTGTTTATTAATATATAGTGAGCAAAAAGAGAATTATTTATTAAATATAGGATATATGTTTGAACAATTTGATTTATATCTTTCATCATTAAATATTGGATGTTGTTGGTATGGATGGGGTAAAACAAATGAAATTAAGTACAATGATTGTGATTTTGTTATTATGATGTGTTTTGGTAAGTGTAATGAAAATAATTTTAGAAAAGATATTTCTAAAACCAAAAGAAAAGATATTAATGAAATATGGAATGGTTCATATTTGGATATTGCTAATGTAGTAAGATATTCTCCAAGTGCTTGTAATTCTCAACCATGGAGAATTATATCAAATAATAATACTATTGAAATATATAGATCTAAAGATGTTAAAGGTTTATTGAAAATTACTAACGGACTTAAAAATAAGTATAATAAAATTGATATGGGAATATTTTTATGTATATTAGAAATTGCTCTTAATAAGTTTAATTATTCATTTGAAAGAATTGTATTTAAAGAAGAAGATAGTGATTTGATTAAAGTTGCTAAATATACAATTAAATAGTAGAATATAGTTAAGGGAGTGTATTATGTTACAAAAGTCAGAAATCGAAAAAAAGTATTTATTAAAAAAGCATCCATTAGGGATGGAAAGTTGTGATAAAGCTACTATTACTCAAACATATATTTATTTAGATGCGGTTGTAGAGGTAAGAATAAGGGATGTTGAATACAATGGTGAACACAAATATTATCACACTATAAAAGTGGATAGATTTAAATCACCTACAGTTAGAGGAGAAATTGAAAGTGAAATTGATAAAGAAGAATATGATAGATTATTAATAGCAAAAGTAAATGGAACCTCTTCTATAAGAAAAACTAGATATTATTATCCTTTACCTAATTCATTGACTGCTGAAATAGATATTTATGAAGATGAAAATGAAGGATTAGAAACAGTCGAAGTTGAATTTGATAGTTTTCAAAGTGTTGATAATTTTGATGCTTATGATTGGTTTGGTAGTGAAGTAACAAATATAATTGAGTATAAGAATAGATCATTAGCTCAAACAAATGAAAGTGAAATTATTAGAGTTTTTAATAAAAAAGGAGAATATTAATATGGTATTAGTAATTATGGCTGCTGGAATGGGCAGTAGATTCGGAGGCTTAAAACAAATAGAACCAATAGGTCCTAATAAAGAGTTCATTATTGATTATTCAATATATGATGCTAAAAGATGTGGTTTTGATAAAGTTGTTTTTATAATTAAAAAAGAAAATTATGAATTATTTAAAGAAACTATTGGTAAGAGGATTGAAAAATTTATTAAAGTAGAATATGCTTTTCAAAGTAATGATTTATTAGATGAAAAAATAAGAAATGAAAGAGTTAAACCTTTAGGAACAGCTCACGCTGTATTATGTACTAAAGATTTAGTTAATGAACCATTTGCCGTTTTAAATGCAGATGATTTCTATGGTTATGATGCATTTAAAGTGGTAAGTGAATTTCTTAAAAGTAATAAAGATGAAGATACATATTCTGTTGTTGCTTATAATGTTAAAAATACTATAACAGATAACGGTTCAGTTAAAAGGGGTGTTTGTGAGAGCAAAAATGGTTATTTATCTAAATTAATTGAAAGTAAAGTTGAATATGTTAATAATGATTTAATAGCTTCACCTTTAGATGGAAGTCCATCATTTAAAATGGAACCTGATAGAGAAGTATCTATGAATTTCTTTGGATTTACACCAAAATTATATGAATATTTATCTTCAGGTCTTGAATATTTTCTTAAAAATAACGATTTATTAAAAGATGAATATTTACTTCCTGATTTAATATATAAAAATATTATTGCTAAAAATATTAAAGTAAAAGTTTTAAATACTACATCCGTATGGCATGGGATGACTTATAAAGAAGATAAAGAAGAATTAGTTAATGAAATAAATAAGTTAATTGAAAAAGGAGTTTATCCTTCAAAGTTATGGGAATAATTGATTTATTAAGTGTTATATGTTATAATATTAGTCAATTTATAGGAGGAATCTTATGGAAGGAAAAAACATACCTTTAAGAGATAGCATGTTAATCGCTAATAAAATGATGGAATATGGGCTTGAAAGTGATAAAAGTATTTTAGAAATTACTGAATGTACTAGTCCAAGCAATTCTTTGTCATCTATTTTTTCTAAACGATTTGCTAAAAAAATGTTTTTGTTGTCAAGAGATTTTGACAAAATGGATGCTTTTAGAAGTAGAATAAAGGGTGCTGAAGGAAGACTATATAGTCCTTTTGGAGATGTTGGTATTAAAATTGGTAAAGTTGTTAATAATCCAAATATTAATGAATTTGACACTGTTGTTGTAAATGGCTTTTCGAATGATTTAACGTTACTTCCAGGACTTAAACAAGATGTTTTTGCTGGATATGTAATGGATACTAATGATAAAGATCTTTGTGAATTAAAGCATTTATATAATATAGTATATGACTTCTTAAATTTTAAAAATAGAAATGGTTATGTACTTATAGAAGAACAATATAAAAGAAGTAATAGGGAATTATTATTAATAGCTAAAAAAAGATAGGGGAAAAGATATGAAACTTAATTATTATCAAATATTAGGTGTAAGTAGAAATGCTAGTATGAGAGTAATTAAATCTGCATATAGATTTCTTGTGTATCATTTTCATCCTGATAGAAACAATAATTCGGAAGGTGAACTTTTAAAAATAAATGAAGCCTATAGAGTACTTTCTAATCCTAATGAAAAAATTAGATATGATTACTCTATTGGTGAAAGTGATTCTATATGTGCATTAACTCCTAAAATTAAATGGATTAATGAAGCATTAGATCAAACTACTAAACCTCTTGATTCAGTATCTTTAAGTGAAGCTAAAGGTATTAAGAAAGATATGATTAATTTAATTACATATTTAAATATATGTCCTTTATATGAATCATATAATTATGGTACGAATAGTACACCGATTATACATACGATGAGAATGAAATAAATTACTATATTTTAGTAGTTTATTTTTATTATATGATATAATTAATAATTGTGAGGTATTGATTATGGTAGTAAGTTATTCTGATAGTGAACCTGTTCTTTCAAATAAATCTATTTTTTTAGCTGGGCCTACACCTAGAAGAAAGGATATTATTTCGTGGAGAAAGGAAGCATTAAAAGTTTTAAATGATATTGGGTATGATGGAGTAGTGTATGTTCCTGAGTATAGTGATAATACTGTTTTTGAAGATAAATTAAAACAAATGCAATGGGAAAGATTTGCATTAACTAATGCATCAGTTATTGCCTTTTGGGTTCCAAGAGAAATAAATACTATGCCAGGATTTACAACTAATGTTGAATTTGGATATTGGTTGTCTTCTCAAAAATGTATATATGGAAGACCTAATAATTCTGATAAAAATTCATATTTAGATTGGTTATATGGAGTAGAGTGTAATGCAAAACCTATAGATTCTTTGGAAGAATTAATGGTTGAGTCTAAACAAATGGCAGATGGGAGAGTATATGAAAGAGTACTTGGAAGTTTATGAAAAAAACAAAAAATTAGATAATATATTTCTTGAAAGATATGGAGATAGTATTGAAATAGAAAATAAAAACATATTAGAGTTATTAGTTGAATTAGGTGAATTTGCTAATGAATCTAAAGTTTTTAAATATTGGAGTATAAAAAAACCTAAAGATAAAGATATTGTTCTTGAAGAAGCTGCTGATTGTTTGCTTATGATTATGTATTTTTGTCATAGATTAGATATGGATTTGAGTGATATAAAACTAAATGATTATGATGAAGATGCTACAAGTATATTTATAAGACTTTTTGATGAGTGTAGTGAACTTAAAGGTGATATTATTGAATCTAGATTAATTAATGCTTTAAATGATTTAATATTGGTTGTTGATAAGTTAGGTTATTCAAATAAAGATTTTATAAAAATATGTCTTAAAAAAATTAATATTAATTTTGAAAGATTAAATAGTGATTATTAATTTGTAATATAAAAATAATTATGTTAAAATAAATATTACACACTTTAGAAGGAGTAATATGAAGAATATAATTATTAGTTTAATTGTTACTATTAGTATAATAGTATTAATGTTGATCTTTTATCCTAAGAAAGAAATAGAAATAGATTATGAATTAGTTATGGATACAGATGTATTAATAAATAATTTTGATGTTAAGTACCAAGAATACTTAAAAATGAATTTTTTTAATGGTGAATATGTTAATGATATAGGTAATAAATTAGATAAGTTGTTTAACTCTTCTTTGGAAGGTGAAGGTTATTTTGTTGCTAGTTATTCTATTGAAAAAGGAGTAGATCCTTATTTAACCGCAGCTGTTATATTAGAAGAAACTGGTTGTATGTGGACCTGTAGTTATTTAGCAAGAACATGTAATAATTATGGTGGTATTAAAGGAAGTCCAGGATGTAATGGTGGAAGCTATAGAAGTTTTGGTAGTAAAGAAGAAGGACTTAAATATACAATCGATAAACTAGCTAGTTATTATAATAATGGACTTACAACTCCGGAAGCTATAAATCCTAAATATGCTACGTCAACATCTTGGGCATCAAAAATTAATAATTATATGGATAAACTTAGAAATGCGTAGAACATTAAATCAGAAAACAATTGACAAAATAGATTATTAATATTATAATCTATTACATAAGTGATGAGGGAAGAAGTAATAATTTAACTCAATTTATAGAGAGTTAGTGGTTGGTGTAAGCTAATAATAGTTAAATTTATGAAAAAAAAGAGTGACAGATTCCTAAACTTAAACGCATATCTGCGATAAAGATTAAAGATAGAAATAAATCTATGAAGTAAGATGGCACAGCGTCTAAGTACGCGCTTACATTATAGATTTTTTATTTTTGGAGGAAATTATGGAAAATAAGTATAGGAATGTATACTGTGGTGAAGTAACCAAAAAATATGTTGGAAAAGAAGTGAGACTAGCTGGATGGATAGATACTATCCGTAATCTAGGAAGTTTAGTTTTTATTACTCTTAGGGATGAAACTGGAATCGTTCAATTAATAAGCAGTGATGTTGAAAAGTATTCTAAATTAAATAAAGAAGCTACTTGTACAGTTACTGGAATAGTTAATGAAAGAACTTCTGATATGATTAACAAGAATATGTCTACTGGTGAAATAGAAGTAAATATTAATACTTTAGAAATTTTAGGAGATGTGTTTAATACTTTACCATTCGAAACTAAAACATCTAAAACATCAAGTGAAGAAACAAGACTTAAATATAGATATTTAGATTTAAGAAATAAAAGTGTACATGATGGTATAAAATTTAGAACAGATGTAATTGATTTTATTAGACACACTATGAAAGATATGAAATTTACTGAAATTCAAACACCGATATTAACTGCATCTAGTCCTGAAGGAGCAAGAGATTTTATAGTTCCATCAAGAAAATTTAAAGGAAAATTTTATGCATTACCTCAAGCACCTCAAATATTTAAAGAATTATTAATGTGTAGTGGTTTTGATAGATATTTTCAAATTGCACCTTGCTTTAGAGATGAAGACCCTAGAAGTGATAGATTATATGGAGAATTTTATCAATTAGACCTTGAAATGTGCTTTGCTACTGAAGAAGATGTTTATGAAGTAGGCGAAAGAGTATTTTATGATACGTTTAAAAAATTTGGTTGTCATGAAGTAAGTGAAAGACCATTTAGAAGAATACCATATAAGGAAGCTATGGAAAAATATGGAAGTGATAAGCCGGATTTAAGAAGCCCATTAATTATAGAAAATATTACTGAAATATTAAAAAATAACGAAAGCGATTTATTCAAAAATAATACTATTAAATGTATTGTAGTTCCTAATAGTGATAAATCAAATTCATGGTATAAAAAAATAGAAGAAGAATATAAAAATCTTGGTGCTAAAAATTTAATTGTTGCTAAAATTGATAAAGATTCTATAGGATCTATAGATAAATTATTAAGTGATAATGAAAAAAAGCAACTTAAATCTAAATTAGTTTATAAAGATGGAAATGTATTATTTATAATGATTGGGGATTCAAATGAAAAGTTCTCTAAATTATGTGGAAATCTTAGAAATAGATTGAGCAGTGAATTTAATCTTATAGATAAATCTAAATATGAATTTTGTATTATTAATGATTTCCCAATGTATGAATGGAATGAAGAAGATAATAAATATGATTTTACTCATAATCCATTCAGTATGCCAAGAGGTGGTATGGATTCATTATTAAATATGAAACCAGATGAAATAATTGCTTGTCAATATGACTTTGTATGTAATGGTCTAGAAATGGCTTCTGGTGGTGAAAGAGATTATAGTCCAATAATGTTAAAGAAAGCATTTGAAATAGCTGGTTATGATGAAAAAGTAGTTGAATCAAAATTTCCATCTCTATATACAGCATTTCAATATGGTGCTCCTCCTCATGCAGGAATGGCTCCTGGTATTGATAGAATATTAATGCTTTTAAAAGATGAAGAAAATATAAGAGAAATGGTTGCATTTCCAATGGCTGCTAATGGAGCAGATGCTCTTATGGGTTCTCCTAATGATGTATTTGAAAAACAATTAAGAGAAACTCATATAAAAGTAAGAGATTAAAGAAAGGAGTAAATAATGGAAAGAGTATTTACGGAACAAGAACAAATTAGAAGAGATAAATTAAATAAAATAAGAGAACTAGGAATGGATCCTTTTGGAGATAGATTTGAAAGAGATTCTTATGCACAAGAACTTAAAGATAAATATGTAGATGTTGAGCATGATTCATTTGAAAATATGAATGATACTGCAACTGTAGCTGGTAGAATTATGTTTATTAGAAAGATGGGTAAAGCATCATTTTTCAGTATTAAAGATAAAACTGGTTCTATTCAAGTATATATTTCAATAAATGATATTGGTGAAGATAGTTATAATTTATTTAAAAGTGCTGATATTGGAGATATAGTTGGAGTATATGGAAAATTAATGAAGACTAATAGCGGAGAACTAACTATTAAATGTTTAAAATATACACATTTAGTTAAAGCATTAAAACCACTTCCTGAGAAATTTCACGGTCTTACTGATATTGAAGAAAGATATAGAAGAAGATATGTTGATTTAATTATGAATGATGATTCTAAGTATGTTGCATTTACTAGACCAAGAATAATTAGATGTATTCAAAACTTTATGGACAATAGAGGATTTACTGAAGTAGAAACTTCCGTATTACAACCTCTTTTAACAGGTGCTTCTGCTAGACCTTTTGTTACTCATCATAATGCACTTGATATGGAATTCTATTTAAGAATTGCTTTAGAATTACCATTAAAAAGATTATTAGTTGGTGGTATGGAATCAGTATATGAAATAGGAAGAACATTTAGAAATGAGGGTGTTGATACAAAACATAATCCTGAATTTACAATGATGGAAGCTTACCTTGCATATTCTAATTTAGATGGTATGATGGAAATGACTGAAAGTATGTTTAAAACTATTGCTAAAGATGTATTTAATAAAGATATATTTAATTGGTGTGGTTATGAAATTGATCTTAGTAAACCTTTTAAAAGGATTTCAATGGTTGATTGTATTAAAGAATATGCTGGAGTTGATTTTAGTAAAGAAATGACTTTAGAAGAAGCTAAAAAGATTGCTATAGAACATGATGTTGAAGTAGAAGATCATTATGTTGTAGGACATATTATATTTGCATTCTTTGAAAAATATTGTGAAGAAAAATTAATACAACCTACATTTTTATTAAGACATCCTATTGAAATAAGTCCTCTTACTAAAAAGACTCCTGATGATCCAAGATTTGTTCAAAGATTTGAATTGTTTATTGGTGGTAAAGAATTTGCTAATGCATATACTGAACTTAATGATCCTATTGATCAATTAGAAAGATTTGAGGAACAATTAAGAGAAAAGAATCTTGGAAATGAAGAAGCAAATGATATTGATATGGATTTTGTAGAAGCTTTAGAATATGGTATGCCTCCGGCAGGTGGTATAGGATATGGAATAGATAGATTATGTATGTTATTTTTAGAAAAAGATTCTATAAGAGATGTTTTATTATTTCCACATATGAAAGATAGAAAGTAATCTATCTTTTTTAATAACTTATTTTTAAATATTACATATCTTAATATAGGTGATATTTATAATAAATTGGTTTGTAAATTTAAATCATATTTATCAAGCTTTAATTGCTACTTTATTTACATGGAGTGTTACTGCTTTGGGTGCTTCTTTTGTATTCTTTTTTAAAAAAATAAATAAAAATGTAATGGATGCTATGCTTGGTATTTCTGCTGGTGTTATGATTGCTGCATCTTTTTTTTCTTTATTGTCTCCTAGTATTGATATGGCTAATAATTTAAATATGAATGTATGGTTAATATCTTTTTCAGGGTTTTTTGGTGGTGGTGTTTTACTTTTTTTATCTGATAAGATATTTGATTGCTTTTATAAAAAAGATTCAAATAAAAGCTTAAAAAGGTCTTTAATGCTTGTATCTTCTATTACTATTCATAATATACCAGAAGGGTTAGCAGTAGGTGTTGCATTTGGATCTCTTGCTTATAATTTAGATGGGGCAACTTTAATTGCTGCATGTATTTTAGCTTTTGGTATAGGAATACAAAATTTTCCTGAAGGAACAGCAGTAAGTGTTCCACTTAGAAGAGAAGGAATGTCTAGACTTAAATCTTTCTTTTATGGACAACTAAGCGGAATAGTTGAACCTATTTCAGGAATATTAGGGGCATTATTAGTACTAAAAGTAAGGTTATTATTACCATTTCTATTATCATTTGCAGCTGGTGCGATGATATATGTAGTAGTAGAAGAATTAATACCAGAAAGTCAATCAAATAAGAAAAAAGATTTAATGGCATTATTTACATTAGTAGGTTTTTCAATAATGATGATATTAGATGTTTCATTTGGTTAAGATTTGTAACATTTAATTACATTAATATTTTTATATTGATATAAAAGCGTTAATATATTATAATTAATATATGATAAAGGTAGCCACAATATGAATTCATCAAAACAAAAAGCATTATATAAATTGAATAAGAGAATATTAATAGTAATAGGATTAATATTACTTTTTAATATAACAGTATATGTAACATATTCATATTTTAATGTAGTGGTAAGTGGAAATGAGAGCGCAAATAATACAATAGTAAATACAAGTACACTAGAGTTAACATATAACGGAACTCAAAGTGTAGCACTTTTAAATGCATATCCGGGAGGAAGTGTAACAAAAACATTTACAGTAGAGAATACAGGGACATTAGAAGCAGAATATGATATATTATGGTGGAATATAATAAATAGCTTTGCAGATAAAGGAGATTTAGTATATACCCTAACATGTAGTTCATCAAAATCGGGAAAAGAATGTGGAGAGGTAATAGCGCAAACGCAAGTACCTAATACGACAGCATCACAAGAAATAGTAAAATATATAGGAGTAGAGCCAGGAGAAGTACATACATATAGTTTAACAATAACGTTTTTATATAAAGATGAGAGTCAAAATGATAATCAAGGAAAGAGTTTAAGTGCGAACATACAAATAAATGAATATAGTAAGCCAACAATTAATATAGATATACAAGATGGAACAAGTGATAAAATAAGTTCAGTAATAGAATATGGAAGTAGTGATACATTCACAATAACGCCAAATACAGGATATTATTTAGAGAACATGAATGTAAGTTGTGATAATAGTGAGTATATAATAGTAGATAATGAAATAATAGTAGGACCAGTATATTTAAGCACAGAATGTAGTATAACATTTACACCAAGTTATCAAATAAGAGGATATGTAGTAAATAATAATGATGAAGCAGTAACAAATGCAACAGTAGAAGTACATTCAAATGTAAGAAGTGCAGTAACAGATTCAACAGGATATTTTGAATTAACGAATGTAGTAACAGGGAGCCATGAATTAAAAGTATTACAAAGTGAAAATATAGTTCATGATAGTAATTTTAGTATAAGGAAAAATAGTTCATTTAATATAGCAGGGAATACAATAACAGGAGCATCAACAACAAGCCCAATAAAGATAAAAATAAAGTTAAATAGTAATACAACGAAAACATTTATTGAAGATACAACACATAGAGTAACAGTAAATTCAGCGAATGCCACACCAAGTACGACGTTAGATATAGTAGAAAATGGAAGTAATTCAGAAACAACAATAACGCCAAACACAGGATATGAATACACAAATGTAGTATGTAATAATGCAACAGGGACATATGAAAATGGGACATTAGTAGTAGAAAATGTAATAGAAGATACAATATGTACAGTAGGATTTGGAGGAACGGCATATAATGTATCACTTGTAAGTAATACAGAAGAAGGAACAATAATGTATCCAGTAACATATGGAGTAGCATATGGAACATTTCCAACATTAAGTAAAACATATTATACATTTGATGGATGGTATAAAGAAGGAACATATGAAAATGTAGTAACGAGTGAAACAATAGTAAATACAGCAAGTAATCATAGTTTATATGGAAAGTGGAATGCAAATGAATATGAAGTAACATATAATTGTGTAGCAAATGGAGGAACATGTACAATACCCAATGCACCAGTAGCATATGGAAGTAATATAGATTTAACAAAAACAGCAAGTAAAGAAGGGTATACATTTATAGGATGGAATACAGATAGTGATGCAACAATAGGGTTATCATCAATAGTAATGAACACAGCTGGGAAAACAATCTATGCAATATATCAAAAAACAATAACAGCAACATATAATTCAAATGGAAGTACATTATCAAAAGTAAGTGATAGTTGTACAATATATAATAATACAACAAGTTGCACATTTACAAGTCCAACAATAACAAGAGCAAATTATACAATAATAGGATTTAATACAAATTCAACTGCAACAACAAGTACATTAAATGTAGAGACAATATATGAAATAAGTAATGATACAACATATTATGCAATAACAAGAGATGCAAAACAACCAAGTATAAGTTTAGGAAGTAATTCAGAAACAACATATACAAAGAGTAAAAGTGTAATAGTAACAGTAAGTGATGGAGAAAGTGGATTAGCTACAAGTCAAGGAATAAAATATGGATGGAGTACAAGTAATACAACAGCACCTAGTTCATATACAAATGTAGTACTTAGTAATACTAATGCAGCAAGTTCAACAACATTTACAGCAAGTTCAACAGACACATTAACAGGACAATATTATTTATGGATAGTACCAAATACAAGTGTATGTGATGTAATAGGAAATTGCAATACAACAACAGTAAAATCAACAGGATTATTCTATTTTGATAATACATCGCCATCATGCAGTATATCAGCAAGTTCAAGTGATGATACAATAAATATGTCAATAGCGAGTACTGATGCACAAAGTGGTTTAGCAACAAGTAATGGATATGGATATAAATATGGAAGTCAAAGTAGTTATACAATGTCATCAAATTCAACATATTCATTTTCTGGATTACAAAGTGGGACATATACAGTATATGGATATGTAGTAGACAAACTAGGAAACTATAATACATGTAGTACTAGTGTAACTGTTACATTAGCAATTACTTATGCAAGATTATCTGCATCATATAGTTGTGCTAATGCAAGTGCAGGAAGTTCACCATATATTATGTCTTACACCGGAAACTGTTCAATAATAAGTGATGGTGGTACTAATTGGAGAGTAAAATTATTATCAGGTGGTAATCTATCATTTTCTTCTAATTTTTCTATAGATCTCTTCTTGGTTGGAGGAGGCGGAGGAGCGGGTTCTAACGTCACACATGGTGGAGGCGGAGGAGCCGGAGGCAAAACACTAACAGTTAAAAAAGTTGCTGTTACTTCTGCTTCCTCACCATATACAATCGTTATTGGAAGTGGTGGAGCAGCTAGAACAACAGGAGGAACTAGTAGTGGATTTACATATAGTATTGCTGGTGGTGGAGGTGGTACTAATGGTAGTAGCTCAGTAGGAGGATCAGGTGGAACTGGTGGTTCTGGTGGTGGAGGTGGTGGACACAATGGTTCTGGTGGATATGGTGGAGCCGGTGGAAGCTATGGTAATAGCGGTTCAGATGGTGGAAGAGAGACTGGAGTTGCAGGTAGTGGACAAGGAAGTACAACTTGTGAATTTGGAGAAGGAACAACAAGTGCATGTACAAACGGAACAAATTATTTATATTCAGCAGGTGGAGGTGGCGGAGGAGGCTACCACACAAGTGGTTTCTTAAGTAGTGGTTCCAATGGAGCTGGATTATCTGGCAGTAATTCTGGAGCTGGTGGACAAGCCCCAAATGGAACTGGTAGTTCTGGTATTGTAATAATAAGAAATGCAAGATAATAATAAAATTATGTCAAATAATATTGATATAATTTTTTATTCCCTGTATAATTACTATAGGTGAGATAATGAAAGATGAAAAGCTTGAACGATTTTTAAATGCTATAGATTTTAATATAGATTATACAACTTTTTTTGAAAGAGCTTCTCTTTTACAAGTCTTTTTAAATAAAAAAATTAAAATGATGACTTTATCTATTGAAATGGATGATTTAATACCTATTGAAATATTTAAAGAATTATATGAATCTAGTAAAAAATTTAAAAATATTAATAAAGTTCATTTTATATTTAGTGTTAAAAATAATGATAAATTATTCAAAGAGTATTTTGAATATTATTTTGATATATTAGTTTTGTCGTGTCCTATGTTAGAATGTATTGATAAAGACAAAATAAGATTTGAAAATAATATTATAGATTTTGAAGTTTTAAATAAAACTGAAGTAGATAAAATAAATTCTTTAAAAAATAAAATTATAGATTTTTTAACTAATATGGGATTTAAAGATGTTAATGTAATTTCTCATATTAATGAAGAAGCTCGTAACGAACTTATTAAAGAACTTAATGTTACAAGTGAAGATTTAATTTCTAAAGAAACTAAAAAGATTATCAAAGGTAATTTTATTAAGGGAACTAGTAGAGAAATAAAGAATCTTATTACAACTGAAGATAATGTTATAATAACAGCTTTTGTATTTGGTATTACTTCTAAAGTAACTCAAAGTGGATGGTATATTGTAACATTAAAATTAAGTGATTATACTGATAGTATGGTTTCTAATCTTTTTACTAGAAACAAAGAAGAATTTGATTATTTATTAGATAATATAAAAAGTGGTGAATGGTATAGATTTAGAGGTGGAGTTAAATTAAATGCTAGAAGTGGAGATTATGAGTTCGGAATTAATGATATGGAGACATATAATAGAAAAAAAGAAAAAAGAACTGATAATTCCATAAAAAAACGTGTTGAGCTTCACTTACATACAAATATGAGTCAAATGGATGGATTAATTCCATATAAAAAATTATTAAAGAAGATTAATGATTTCAGTATGACATCTGTTGCTGTAACTGATAAAAATAGTATTCAAGTATTTCCAAAATTATATAAAGAAAAAGGAGAACTGAAGATATTATTTGGATGTGAGCTATCAGTAGTAGATGATGAAAATAAGATTGTATTAGGTTCATCAGATAAAGACTTATATGATGAAATAGTTGTATTTGATTTTGAAACAACAGGTCTTAATGCTTTCGCAGGAGATCAAATAATTGAAATAGGTGCAGTTACCATTAAGGGCGGGGAAATAATTAGCGAATTTAATGAGCTAATTGATCCGGGAAAACATCTTAGAAAAGAAATTACTAATATTACTAATATAACAGATGATATGTTGAAAGGTAAACCTAAAGAGGATGAGGTTTTTAAGAGATTTAAAGAATATTTTTCTGATAAACCTATGATAGCTCATAATGCTAAATTTGATGTTTCTTTTATTAAAAGATGTTATGAAAAATATGATCTAGGTACTTTTGAAAATCCAGTAATAGATACATTAGAGATGTCTAGAGCTTTAACTCCTGATGAGAGAAAACATGATTTGGGTACATTAACTAAAAGATATAAAGTTGAATTTGATGAAGAAGGACACCATAGAGCTACTTATGATGCTGCAGGTACTGGTAAAGCTTATTATAAGATGATTGAAAATTTAGGTGGTAATTATAAAACAATTGATGACTTGAAAAAGCTTGTCAATATTGAAGGTATAATGAAAACTAGTAGGCCTTTTGATATTATTTTAATAGTTAAGGATAATGTTGGCCTTAAAAATTTATTTAAAATTATAAGTTATGCTAATACTACATATTTTTACAAAGGTGCAAGGCTTCCTAAAAGTGAATTAACTAAATATAGAGAAGGAATAATTATAGGAAGTGGTTCTTATACTGGAGAGGTTTTTGAATCAGCTAAAACTAAGAGTGATGATGATGTAATGAATGTTATGTCTTATTATGATTTTATTGAAGTAAATCCGCCTAGTATTCTTACACATTTAATTGAAATGGGTGAATTTTCAAATGCCGTAGAACTTAAGGAAACTATAAAGAAAATAATTAGACTTGCTGATGAAATAGGTAAACCAGTATGTGCTTGTGGAGATGTACATACTTTAGATGCTAATGATAATATATATAGAGAAATATTAGTTTCTCAAAAACAACCTGGTGGTGGACTTCATCCATTATATAAACATGATATTAAAACAATACCTAATGCGTATTTAAGAACTACTGAAGAAATGCTTAATGAGTTTGATTTTATAGATGAAGAAAAAGCATATGAAATAGTTGTAACAAACACCAATAATATTAGTGATATGATTGGTTCTGTTGAAATTGTTAAACCTGGGTTATGTGCTCCTAAAATGGAAAATTCCGCTGAAGAGATGAAAGACATTGTTTATACTACAGCACATAAGATATATGGAGAAAACTTACCTGAAATAATTGAAACAAGACTTGAAACTGAACTTAATGGAATAATTGGGGGGCAATATGATGTTATATATTTAATTGCTCAAAGATTAGTTAAACATTCAAATGATTCAGGATATATTGTTGGTTCTAGAGGAAGTGTCGGTTCCTCTTTAGTTGCAACTTTTATGAATATTACTGAAGTTAATCCTTTACCTCCTCATTATATTTGCCCTAAATGTAAGAAATGTTTATTTGAGGTAGATGGAGAAAATTTAGAAAAGAAATATGGAAGTGGCTTTGATATGCCAGATAGAATGTGTGAATGTGGAACCAAAATGAATAAGCAAGGTCAAAATATTCCTTTTCAAACATTTCTTGGTTTTAAAGCCGAAAAAACTCCGGATATAGATTTGAATTTCTCTGGTGAATTTCAAGCTGAAGCTCATAAATATACAAGAGTATTATTTGGAGATGAATATGTTTATAGAGCGGGAACTGTAACAACTATTGCTGAAAAGACAGCATATGGATTTGTACTTCATTATATGGAGGAAAAAGGTATTAATGCAAGAAGAGCAGAAATAGAAAGACTTGCTCAAAATATAACGGGTATTAAAAGAACTACTGGACAACATCCAGGAGGAATTATAGTAATACCTAATTATAAAGATGTATTTGATTTTACACCTTATCAAAAACCTGCTGAAAACATGGATGCGGAATGGTTAACAACTCATTTTGAATTTCATGATATAGAAGAAAATGTATTAAAATTAGATATATTAGGACATGATGATCCTACTGTTTTGAAATATTTGTGTGATGATAATAATATAAATATATATGATATTCCTTTAGATGATAAAAAAGTAATGACATTATTTAGTACTTTAGATGCCTTAGGACTTAAAGAAGAACAAGTTAATACTACTGTCGGTTCATTAGGTGTACCTGAATTTGGTACAAAGTTTGTTATGGGAATGCTTGAAGATACTAGACCTCATACTTTTGCTGAACTTATTAAAATTTCGGGATTATCTCATGGTACTGATGTATGGCTTGGAAATGCTCAAGAGATTATTAAACAAGGTATATGTGATTTTAAAGATGTTATTGGATGTAGAGATGATATTATGGTTTCTTTAATTAGTTATGGAATTGAATCTCAACAATCATTTAAAATAAGTGAGTTTGTTCGTAAAGGTAAAGTTGCTAAAGACCCTGATACATGGATAGGTTTTTCAAAAATAATGAGAGAAAATAATGTACCAGAATGGTTTATAGGTTGTTGTGAAAAAATAAAATATATGTTTCCTAAAGCACATGCAGCGGCATATGTTATAAATGGCTTTAGAGTTGCTTGGTTTAAAGTATATTATCCACTTAGTTATTATAGAGTTATGTTTTCAATTCGTAAAAGTGATTATGATATAGAAACAATGATTGAAGGTAAAATAGCTATTAAAAATAAAATTAAAGAAATAGAAGAATCTGAAGACAAAAAGAATAAAGATGAAGCTGTATATGATACATTGTTACTTGCTAACGAAATGTTAGAAAGAGGTTTTCATTTTGATCCAATTGATTTAAATAAAAGTGACGCTGTTATGTTTAAAATGAATGAAGATGGAACCGGCTTAATACCTCCATTTTCAACACTTCCTTCAATGGGAGATGCAGGAGCAAGAAAATTAGTTGAAGAAAGAAATAATAAACAATATGTAAGTATAGATGATTTAAAAAACAGAGGAAAAGTATCACAAACGTTAATAGATAAAATGAGAGGAATGGGAATACTAAAAGGTTTACCAGAGAGCTCTCAATTAAGTTTGTTTGATTTTGAGGAATAAGTATGAAAGTTGTAGTATTAAGTAGTAGTAGTTCAGGAAACTGTACTTATGTTGAAATGGGTGATATTAAGTTTTTAATAGATGCTGGTTTACAATTTGGGGATACTAAAGATAAACTATATTCCATAGGTGTTGAACCAACTGATATTAATTTTATTATTGTTACACACGCGCATACAGATCATATAAAAAGTTTACATTCATTTAATAGAGTATATGATATACCTATATACATTGGTATAGATACATTTAATGAATATGTAAAGAAAGATTCAATCAATAATTATACTTTTGTTGATGAAATTGATGTAATTATGGGAATTAAAATAGATAAAATACCTATATCACATGATAAAAAAGGATATGGTTATGTATTTACATATGGAAAAGATTCGTTAGCTTATATAGCTGATACTGGTATGATAAATATTAGATATCATGAAAAATTAAAAAATAAAAGTGTTTATTTAATTGAAAGTAATCATAATGTTGAAATGGAAATGAATGGATCTAAAGATGAGTATACAAAAATAAGAAATATAGGTGATGAAGGCCATTTATCAAATGAACAATGTGCTATGTATTTATCTAAATTTATAGGTAATGATACTAAATATGTAATGCTTATACACATAAGCGAAAATGATAATACGTATGAAGAAGCTTTAAGAGTAAATAAAGCAATAACTAACGATAGTATAAAATTATGCTGTGCATTTAAAAATAAAGTTTCTGAAGTAATCAATATATAAATATTTCTTTTCTGCTTGTAAATAACAAGTAAATAATATATAATTTTATTATGAATATAGGAGTACCAATGAAACATAATAAAATGATGTTTGGAATATTATTAGTATTTGTATTCTTATTAAGCGTAGGGTTAACCTATGCATATTTTAATATAGTAGTAAGTGGAAATAATGATGCAAC
>CAZJEW010000015.1:8723-26674 GCA_964545285.1 uncultured Clostridium sp. | reverse complement strand
TAAAATTATATACTCACCCCAATCTGGGCGAAAGAAGCAAAATATATAAAGTATCCTATTACACAATTAATGGATTTTTAGCCCCATCTTCGAGTAGATTATTTGACTAGAATAATGCTCCACACGAAATAAATTATAACATATTTACACGTTTATGTCAAATTATATGGATTGTATTGACTTAATAAATATGCTACTAATATTATATGAACAAAAAAACAGATAATTAATTATTTTTTATATCTTTTAAGTGAAATGTAAGTTGATATAATTTCACATACATTTCCAAATATACTAACGTAGGCACCTACACTATAATTATAATAAATCCAAATGAAAGCACAAACTAGAAATACAATCCTAAAAACGTTAGGATTCTTATAAGTAGCCCCAATAGTATATGCTATTGTTATTAAAACTGGTATTATTACAATAGGACCTTCATAGAAAATATATCCAAATATTATACAAAATATGCTAAATATTATTGGCCATATTAAAAGAATTTTCTTTCTTTTTTTATCATATTCATAATATACATAACTTCTAAGAACAGTTATAATATTTAAATATGCAGCAGAATATGCATTTAATAATATATACTGAATAGAATATAAGATATTAGCAATAGTTTGTAATAACATAATATTTTTTTTCTTTTTACATTGAACAGATAATACAATAACTAATAAAGCAGCTGCTCCAACAAATTGTGCATAATATTTTTCCATCTATTATTCTCCTATTATTGATTATAACTTTTTTTATATAAAAATAAAAGATATTTATTTAATCTTATGATATAATAAGTAAGAAATGAGGAGGCAATAATGAGTTTTATAAAAGAAAATGAAAATTATATAAAAAAAGTGATTTTAAGTTGTGGATATAATATAGATACTATAACCTTGGAGCCTTCTTCAAGAAGAGAACTTGGTGAATTTCAAATTAATGTTGCTATGGGCCTTGCAAAACAATACAAGGAAAGCCCAATAGACATCGCAAATAAAATAATTAGTAAGTTTGATGATAGATATAAAAATATTAACATAGCAGGTCCAGGGTTCATTAATATAAGTATTAATGATAATGTGTTAATTGATGCTATGAATAGATCTATTTTGGATTTTGATTATAACATAGATAAAGACATTTCAAAAAAAGTTATTATTGATTATGGTGGAGCAAATGCCGCAAAAGCATTACATGTGGGTCATATGAGATCTGCAAATATAGGCGAAGCTTTAAAGAGATTATCTATTCTGTTTGGCAACAATACTATAGGAGATGTACATTTAGGTGATTTAGGAAGACAATCAGGAATGGTTATATCAGAAATTAAAAAAAGATTTCCTGATTTACCATATTTTGATCCTAATCATAAGGGTAGTTACCCTAAATACAAAATTACTATTGAACAATTAGGAGAATATTATCCAGAAGCTAGTATAGCAGCAAAAGAAGATTCTGTTAGAATGGAAGAAGTAAGAAATATAAGTTTAGAGATTGATAAAGGTAAAGAACCGATGTTTTCGTTATGGAAAGATATTGTTGAAGTATCAATTCAAAGTATTAAAGACGTTTATAATTATTTAAATTGTACCTTTAATTTATGGGAAGGCGAAATGAGTTCATTTAAATACATGAGTGAAACATTAAAATTTTTAGAACCTTACATGTATGAGTCTCAAGGAGCTAAAGTAATAGACGTAGCTCTTCCTAATGATAACGTTGAAATACCTCCAGTATTGGTTATTAAAAGTGATGGAGCAACAATATATGCTACAAGGGATTTTGCAACAATATATGGAAGAGTTAAAGAAATTAATCCTGATGAAATGTGGTATGTTATAGATCAAAGGCAATCATTATATTTAAAACAAATATTTAGAGCATCTTATAAAACGAAATTAGTAAAAGAAGAAGTCTTATTAGAACATTATGGTTTTGGAACAATGAATGGTAAAGATGGAAAACCATTTAAAACAAGAGATGGTGGAGTTCAAGATTTAGATGGATTAATTAAATTAGTAAAAGAAGAAATAATAAATAAAATGACTAATTATGATTCGGAAGAAGAAAAAGATTCAATCGCAAATATTCTTACAGTAGCAACTCTTAAATATGCTGATTTACTTCCATATAGAACAACAGATTATATATTTGACTTAGAAAAGTTTTGCTCTTTTGAAGGCAAAACAGGTCCTTATATTTTATATTCTATGGTCAGAATTAAATCTATTTTAAGTAAATCAAAAACAAATGATTTAATTATAAATGGTATATATTCAGAAACTGAAAGAAATATATATTTAAAAATATTAGAAATGTCAAAAGTTTTAAAAAGATCATATCAAGAAAAAACAACTAGTTATATTTGTGAATATTTATTTGAGTTATGTAGCTTATTTAATAAGTTTTATTCTGAAACTAATATTTTAAATGAAACTGATATTGTAAAACAAAAATCATATTTATATCTTCTTAATTTAATATATAATTCAGGATCTAAATTGTTAGATGTACTAGCTATAAAAATACCAGATAAGATGTAAAAATAAAATAAATATATTATTGTATTAAGATAAAATGTATGCTATAATACGTTCGAAACCACAAAGTGGTTCCTTGCTTCATTTAATAATGAAGCCGTAAGACCAAAAGGAGGTAAATTATGCGTAAATATGAGATTATGTTTATCGTAAAAGCTGACTTAGATGAAAAAGCTATTAAAGATACTGAAAAAGCATTTGAAAAAATCTTGACAGATATGAAATCCAAAATAGTTAATACTAAGGATATGGGACAAAGAAAACTTGCTTATACAATTAAAGATCAAGTAAGAGGTTTCTATTATGTTCTAAATGTTGAAGCTAGTGCAGCTGCTGTTAAAGAATTTGACAGAAAAGCAAGAATCGATGAAAATATTTTAAGACATCTAATTTTAAAAGAAGAGGAGTAAAATATGAATAAGATTATATTAGTCGGAAGACTAACAAAGGATCCGGAATTAAAAACAACAAGTACTACTGGAACTTCTGTTACAAATTTCACAGTTGCAGTTAATAGAAACTATAAAAACAAAGATGGTAAATACGATGCAGATTTCTTACCATGTGTTGCTTATAGAGCGACAGCTGATTTTGTAAATAAGTTTTTTAAGAAAGGTAATTTAATTTCTGTTGAAGGTAGAGTTCAAGTTAGAAATTATGATGCTCAAGACGGAACTAAAAGATATGTAACTGAAGTGATAGTTGAGAATGTTGAGTTTGTTGGTGGAAAAAATGAAAACACTAGCGGATCAGGAAATAATGGATATTATCCAGATTCTCCTATTCAAGAACCTTCTCAAGATATTCCAGAAGTTGATGTTTCAAATTCTAATCCTTATGAAAATTATGATAATGGAGTTGTGCTAAGCGACAACGACTTACCATTTTAATAGGAGGAAATAATGGCTGAATTTTATAGAAAGAAAAAAATATGTCAAATGTGTGCTGGAAAAAGCGTTGATTATAAAGATGTTGCTATAATATCTAAATATGTTAATGAAAAAGGTAAAATATTACCTAGAAGAATGACTGGCGCATGTGCTAAACATCAAAGAGTTATTGCTGAACAAATAAAAAGAGCAAGATATATGGCTATCTTACCATATGTAAAATAAAAATAGTTTATTACAAACTATTTTTTTTTATTGTTAATTTCTATTACTTATTCCAATAAGTCTTATTATTTGCGCTGTATTTGCTAGAAACGCAGCAAGATAAGTAAATGCTGCTGCTTTAAGCATTTTATTAGTACCACTTAAATCATTATTTGAAACTATACCTAAAGTTTTTAATTGTTTTTTTGCTCTATCAGATGCATTATACTCAACTGGTAAAGTAACTAATTGAAATAACAATCCTATCAATAATAATCCAATACCTATATAATATAATTTAGCTATTTCAGCAAACAACCCAATTATTATAAATATGAAAGCAAACTTTGATGAGAAATTTACTGCAGGTACTAATTTTGATCTAACAGTCATAAAAGAATATCCTTCTTTATCCTGTATAGCGTGACCACATTCATGAGCAGCTACTGATACTGCAGCAATACTATTACCTGAATAAATAGAATCTGATAAGTACACTTTTTTTGTTTTAGGATTATAATTATCTGTTAACGATCCTTTAACTATTTGAATATCTACATCATTTAATCCGTTAGCGTTCAATATTTTTCTCGCCGCTTCACATCCAGATATATCTGTACTGTTTTTGATGTTTGAGTATTTAGAATAACATGAGTTAATATATATCTGTGATATTAGCGGAAGAATAATAATTATTAATAACAATAATAAATCCATAATCTCACCTCTAAATAATTATATCATTATTATGTGAAATATTAAAGAAATCCTATATTATTTGAATTAATATTATTATTTAAAGTATTTTTTATATAATTTATTGTTATTTTAGGTTTATAGTTATTAATTCTATTTATAATTTTATTTTCTAATTCTTTGTATTTAATACATAAATTATAATTTTTTTCTTTTATAAACTTATTTTTATTTGATATTGTTTCATTTAATTTAATCTTTAATTTAACAATTTCGTTATTTCTTAAATATATTGACGCTTTAGAACATATATTATCTAGTATATCAATACTTCTGTCAGGTTCTTTTTTACTATTATTAATATTGCTATTAATAATGTAGTCAATACAATTATTAGAAATAATAACATTATGAAAATTTTCATATTCTTTTTTTATTCCATTCATAATATTTAATAGTTCTGTCTTATTTGGCTCATTTATTATTATTTTATTAAATCTTCTATCTAATGCTTTATCTTTTTTTATTGTATTATTATACTCAGTTATTGTTGTAGAACCTATACATTTAATATCGTTTCTAGATAAATATGGTTTAAGAATATTTGAAGCATCAATAGCTCCTTCAGCGCCTCCAGCTCCTACTAAAGTATGAATTTCATCTATAAAGAGTATTATTTTATTATTACTTATTCTTTTAATTATTTTTTCAAGTTTTTCTTCAAATTCTCCTCTGTATTTTGTTCCGCTTACTAGTGATGAAGTAGATATGGAAAGAACTTTATAATTTAACAAAAATTCGGGTACATCGTTATTTTTAATTCTTTTTGATAATTCTTCCACTATTGCTGTTTTACCAACGCCAGGATCACCTAATAATAATGTGTTACATTTGTTTTTTCTTTTTAAGTTTTCTATAATAATATTTATTTCTTTATCTCTTCCTATTAGTATATTATTACTATTTAAGTTATTACCTATATCAAATTCTACATCATTTTTAAGACTATTACGAAGAGATATTAAGTCAATTTTTAATTCGTTTAAAATAGATATACCTATTCCCTCATCATTATCTAGAATGGCTAAAAATACGCTTACAGGTTTTGATTCATTACAATAATATAATATCTTCTTAAATAATGGAGTATATATAATATTAGAATTGTAATAACAATTAAAATTATAACTTCTACTTATTAATTCATTTTTATATACTTCATACGTAATATTGTAATTATTAAATATGTTTTTAATATCTTTATCATACTTTAAACAAGATAATATAAAGTGTTCAGTGCCTATAAAAGGATGATTCATTTCAAAAGCTTCCATTTCGCAACATTTAAATATTTTAACAATACTAGATTTATAATTAGTCATATTAATATTATGCATATAAATAATAAAAGTAAACATAAAAAAAGAGTATTTAATACTCTTTATACTAACATTGCTATTAGAGAAATAACTACAACAGCAACAAATAATTCAAGTACGAATTTCCAACTCTTCTTTAACCATTCTTTATAAGGAATGCCAAGATAACTAAGTCCTAATGCTAACATAGCACTAGATGGTACAACAAACATTGTTAAACCATAGAAACCTTGAGTTATAAGACCGACTAACATTTGATTAGATGTAGTTGCTGCTACTTGAGCTACCATATAATTTGATATATATAGCATATCTACATGTAATGCAGAACCTAGTATAGTTGTTAATGAAGCAAAGAATAAATTAAATTTACTAGTAGCACCTAATAACCATCCGGCTATTGTTGGGAAAAACATTGTATTTCCAGCAAAATATACTACTGCATACGTTAAACATGTAAGTAATGCAGTTGGTAATATTTTAAGAGCACCTTCGCCCATGTATTTTATTACATCACTAAATTTCATATGATATATTTTACCAATAAGAATTGAAGCTAAAATACACATAACAGCCATTTCAGCATAATACCATTCACCAAAAGCAGATAATGTTCCAATAACATAAGCAGCTACTGTAACATCTTTAATTGTCCAAGATACTATAGCATCGTTCATATCTGAGAAGAAAGTTACACCAAATACAGTTTCCCAACTAGTACAACCTAACACAAGTAATACAAATAATATTGCGAATACTGTTATTATAGGCCATACAGGATACTTATTAGATATTTTTTCTCCGATAAACATATCATCTTCAATAGCATCTTCTTCTTTATCTTTATCTTTTGATTTAGCAACTTTCTTAGTTGTCTTTTTTGCTTTATATAAATAAAATATTAATATTGCAAAAGATACAACAAACAAAGCAACTTTATAATAGATACCTGTTGATAAAGTAACATCAGTTAGTTGAGAATTTATAGTATTAACTATACTAGCATTAATTGTACTACCCATAATACCTATTAAATAGGCACCAAATGTAGTGATAAATGCAGTAATCTTATCATATTTCATAGCTAAAATAATACTAATTATAGCTGGTATAAATATGAATGAAGCAATACCATAATCAAACGCTGATGTTATAGCTGCAATTAAGAATGCAACTACTATTAAAAATATTAATTCCTTTCCTTTAAATTTGCTTGCAATTCTTTCTATCCAAGCTCTATATTTACCAGTTTTTCCAAGTACGCTATATAAAGCGCCTACAGAAACTAATAGAATAATGATTTGAATAAAATAACTAAACTCAAATGTACCAAATAGTAATTGAAAGAAATCGAAGAATCCGATTCTATACATTCCTAAATCAGTTAATTCACCACTAGTAAAATAACTAGCAGGAATAATCCAAGTAAGTACAAGAATTCCAAGTAGTGTGAACATGATTATTTTGAATAATCCAGTCTTTTTCATTTCTAACTCCTCCCGTATATTTATTATATAACAAAAAACAACTTCATTTCAATATTTAAGTTGTTTTTTATAATATTTTCACAAAAATGTTTCTTTATAATTATTTATAATGTCAAATAATTCGTTTTCGGTTTTAATACTAACAATTAGTTTTTTTATTTCTTTACTACCTGGAATGTACTTTAAATACCATAGAGCATGAGTTTTAATTTCTAATATAGCGGTTTTTTCGTCGTTGTATTTTTTTATTAAATTATAATGATTAATAATCATATCCAATCTATCTGTATAACTTGGTCCATCAATTATTTTATTATGTTCTATGTATTGAACACATTGTTTAATTAACCAAGGATTTCCTAATGCTCCTCTTCCAATCATAACAGCGTCACAATTAGTTTCATCTAACATTCTTTTGGCATCATATATAGTTTTAATATCACCGTTGCCAATAACAGGAATACTTACGGCTTCCTTAACTTTTTTAATAATAGTCCAATCAGCGTTTCCATTGTATCCTTGCTCTCTTGTTCTAGGATGTATTGCTATTGCACTAGCACCTGCTTCTTCACAAGCTATTGCAACTTCTACAGCATTAATATTAGATTTATTCCATCCACTTCTAATTTTCACTGTAACAGGTACATCAACAATTTTAGATACAGTTGATACTATTTCTTTAATTTTATTTATATCTTTTAAAAGAGCTGATCCTGCTTGAGATTTAACGGCAACTTTTGGTACAGGGCATCCCATGTTTATATCTACTATATCTGGATGAATATTATCGTTAATATATTTAGCTGATTCAATAAAACTATTTAAATCGCTTCCAAATATTTGAATACTTATTGGCCTTTCATTATTATTAATTTTCATAAGTTCTATTGTTTTTTTCCCTTTATACAAAATGCCCATAGTACTTACCATTTCTGAATATATTAAGCCTGCTCCCATTTCTTTAATAATACATCTATAACTTATATTAGATACACCCGCCATTGGAGCAAATACTATTCTATTATTAATTTTAACGTTTCCTATATTCCACATAATTTCCTCAAAACTACTTTATCATTATTAAAAAAATAATACAAGAAAAAAAGTGATTTCTCACTTAACTTTCTTTTGCTGTAACTGTGCATGCAATATCTTTTGTCATACCAGTAAATTTATATGTTGTAGTCCCATCATTATTTGCAATAATTTGTGGCACTACTGTACACACTACTTGATCAATAGCAAATCCTGTTTCAGGTTTTAATGTAAACTCTCCATTACTTCCTTTTTGCACAGTTTGTGATTGACCACCCTTACTAATATTTATAGTAGCTGGTATAGTAATTGATAAAGTATAATTTTCAAGAGGAACTGCACTATATGTAGCAACACATGTTGTATCATCAGTTAACTTTTCAATAGTTACTATATTGTTATTGGCTGTAGCTACTTGGTTATTTGTACATGTTATTGTTGGTTTCTCAAATCCGGCATTTGGTTGAATAACAGATGTAATACTTTTTCCATATTCCACTGTTTCAGTTGTATTACCTGTTCCATTAACTACCGTTAACTTCATACTTATTGATTTAATCTTAAAAACTACTTTACATGTAACATCTTCCATAATTGTACTAATAGTTAATTTGTTATCAGTGTTACTCCAAACAGGAACTTTATTATTTGAACATGTCGAAGAATCATACTCATATCCATCATAAGGTTTGATAATAAATTCTCCGTTTTTTTCTCTTTCTATATATTTATTATTATTTTTATCTAATTCACCATTTGTAACAGTTAAAGTAACCTCATATTTAGTTTTATTAAAGTATAATTTACATGTACTATCTATTTCTTCATTAGGAACAAATTCCCATTTATCACTGTCAAATTCTCCTGTTAATCCATTAGTACAACTATAACTAGAAAAAATATAATCATTATTTACTATTTCGCTACTAGTATTTTCATCTATATCAACAGAGTTAGTAACTCCTTCTAATGTTGTTTCAACATCCTCAAGATAATATAAATACTTGATTGTAGGAGTTTCCACTACATCGTTTCCTTTATCTTTTGAACCACTCGTACTTTGAAAATAACCAATTGACCCGCAAGCTAAGCACGCAACAAAGAGTATTATAAGTATAACTAACATACCTTTATTCTTCATTCACTCCTCCTATTTTTATAAAATAATTTTATAATTTTATGTCTTATTTGTCAAGCAATATATATCTATGATATTAAAAAGAACTGATGTTTTAGTCGTTTGTTTTTAAAAAAATCATAAAAATTAACATAAATACTTAAAATATACTAAAATCATTTGACTTTTTCATATACATTTATTATAATATTCCCGGTACATTTGAATGAGATTGGTTATTCTTGGGAAAAATAATTGATTTATTTTAAAGAAGGAGAATATTAATAAATGAAAACATTTATGTTAAAAAAAGAAGAAGTTGAACATAAGTGGTTTGTTATCGATGCTGAAGACAAGAGTTTAGGAAAGGTTGCAACACTTGCTGCTCATGTTTTGAGAGGAAAACATAAACCAACTTATACACCACATGTTGATTGTGGAGACAATGTTATAATAATTAATGCTGAAAAAGTAAATCTTACAGGTAACAAACTTGATAAGAAAATATATTATAACCATAGTGGATATACTGGAGGATTAAGAGAAAGAACTGCTAGAACTATGAAAGAAAGTTATCCAGTTGAAATGGTAGAAAGAGCTGTTAAAGGTATGCTACCAAAAGGAAGACTAGGAAGACAAATGTATACAAAATTATTCGTATATGTTGGAGCTGAGCATAAACATGCTGCTCAAAAACCAGAAAATTTGGAGGTAAAGTAATATGGCTACTAAAAAAGAAACTAAAGATGCTATAAAATATACTGCTGTTGGAAGAAGAAAAAGAAGTTCAGCTAATGTAACATTAACTCAAGGAACTGGTAAAATTACCGTTAATGGAAAAGATGTTAGAGACTATATGCCTTATGAAACATTAGTTATGGATTTAATTCAACCATTTGAAATGACTGATTCATTAAACAAATTTGATACAGTTATTTCTGTAAAAGGTGGTGGCTTTAGTGGACAAACTGGTGCTATCAGATTAGGAATATCAAGAGCATTATTATTGGTTAATCCAGAAAATAGAACTGAACTAAAATCTAACGGAATGGTAAGAAGAGATCAAAGAAGCAAAGAAAGAAAAAAATATGGATTAAAGAAAGCTCGTAGAGCACCACAATTCAGTAAGAGATAAAATTGAAGAAATTCAATTTTTCTTTTTTCATAAAATCTTCAAAAATATGTTTTAAAATATTCACATAAATGTTATAATCTTAATGATAAGGAGAGTGAAAAAAGGGTGGCTGCAAAAACGTTTAAAAGTCTAGATGAGCAGATAGAAATATTAAAGAGTAAAGGTTTAATAATAAATGATTATGAAAAAACAAAAGATATATTATTAAGAGAAAATTACTTCTTTATAAATGGATATCGTTCTCCGTTTCTTCAAAATGGATCAAAAAAATTTGTAGATGAGTGTACTTTTGAAGAATTATATTCTTTATTCACATTTGATAGATACTTTAGGAATATTATCTTTAAAAACATATTGATAGTTGAAAATAACTATAAATCTATTTTTAGTTATGTTATGAGTAAAAAATATGGATATAAAGAGAAAGAATATTTAAATACTCATAATTTTGATAGAAGTAGAGAAAAACAACGTCAAATTAATGACTTAATAAGAAAGTTGAAAAGACAAATTAGGATAAATGGTACTCAACATGAGGCAACTAGTCATTATATAAATAACTATGGATATATTCCTATGTGGGTTGGTGTTAAAGTATTAAGTTTTGGAATAATGAGTGAATTATTTAGTATTTTGAAAAGTGAAGATGCTGATGAAATAGCTTCATATTATAATGGTGTTGATGCTAATACTTTAGAAGATTATTTAGCAGTGGTATCTAATTATAGAAATATATGTGCACATGAGGATATTTTATATAATCATCAAACTCAAAAATTTTTACCTAATACTAGGTATCATGAATTATTGAATATTCCTCAAATGGATGGGGAATATATATATGGTATACATGATATATTTGCATTAATAATCATTTTAAAGCATTTATTAACTCCAATAGATTTTAAAATGATGCTTAATGAGATAAATTATGAAGTGGATTGGTTAAGTCAAAAATTAAAGTGTATAAATATTGAAAGGGTACTGTATAGAATGGGATTTCCAAGTAATTATAGGGATATTGCTCATATAGAATAGGAGATGGTAATATGTCAGAAGAAAATAATAGTAATGAAATTAAGAAAGAAGAAGGTAATTTTGAAAGACTTCATTATGTGAAAAAAAACAAGAATAATAAATCTGTTATTATACTTGTTGTTGCGATAGTATGTATTTTTATTGGATGCGCGGGAATGTATGCATTGATATACTTTTTCCCTAATACAGTAATTAATACTATAAGTAAAGTTGAAAAGGAAGTAACAGTTAACGAAAATGGTATATCTGACGGAATAGACGCAATATATGATGCGGTCGTTGTAGTAGAAAATTATCAAATGAGTCAATTAGCTGGTATAGGTAGTGGATTTATTTATAATGAATCAGGATTAATACTAACAAACTATCATGTTATCGAAAATGCAACTGAACTTAAAGTTATTCTAGCTAGTGGTGACACTATTTCTGCAAAAGTAATAGGTAGTGATGAATATGCTGATATTGCAGTTCTTAAAATAGACGAGTCATTAGTGACATCTGTTGCTAAAATAGGAAGCAGTGAAAATGCAAAATTAGGAGATACTGTATTTGCTATTGGATCTCCGATGAGTGCTGATTATGCCGGAACTGTTACAAGAGGAATATTAAGCGGAAAAGATAGAATGGTTGAGGTATCTATTGGTGATTCTTCTGTATCAAATTGGATTATGAATGTTATGCAAACTGATGCTGCAATTAATCCTGGAAATAGTGGTGGACCACTATGTAATGTGAGTGGAGAAGTCATTGGAATTAACAATATGAAAATAGTTGAATCTTCTGTTGAAGGAATAGGTTTTGCAATTCCAATTGAAGACGCTATGGAATGGGCTGAAAAGATAGTTAATGGTGAAGAAATAAAAAGATCATACTTAGGTATTCAAATGACTGATTTGTCTACATCGAGTTATTATCTATCTAGAGAAGGAATTAACATAGATGATTCAATAACTTCAGGAGTAGTAGTATTATCAGTGCTTGAAAATGGACCTTGTGCATCTAGCGGATTAAAAAAAGGAGATGTTATAATTAAAATAGGAGATTATGATGTTGATACCTCAGCTGAATTAAAATACTACTTATATAAATATGAACCAAATACTGAAGTTAAAATAGTAGTTATGAGAGGGACTGATGAAAAAACATTTACCATAACTCTTGGAACTAGTGAATAGTATATATTAAAAAATAGTTCTTTTAAAAAGACTATTTTTTTTGTATAATAATAGTATAGAATAAATAGGAGAGATTGTTATGGAAGATGAATACAAATATGCTAGTAAAAACCAGTTATTTAAACTTTTAAAATCTAGTACTTCAGGATTAAGTAAAGATGAAGCCTCTAAAAGAACTCAGGAATACGGACTAAATGAATTACCAAAAGAAGAAAAGTTTAGTTTGTTTCAAATATTTGTATCTTCTTTAAAAGATCCTATTATATATGTTTTATTAGTATCTTCTATTTTATCTTTGTTTGTTAAAGAATACATCGATTCTCTAGCAATTATAATAATAATATTGGTTGATGCTATTGTATCAACTATTCAAGAATATAGTGCTAATAAAAACAGTGAAGCATTAAGAAGCTTAATAAGAGTAAATGTAAAAGTTATTAGAGGTAATAGATATTATGAAATAGATTCATCAGAATTAGTTCCGGGAGATATAGTTGTAATTGAACCTGGTACTAAAGTATCAGCGGATATGAGATTAATTACTGCAGATAATGTTACTGTTGATGAATCTGTTCTAACAGGAGAAAGCTTTGCTGTTATAAAAGATGACATAGTTAACAAAAAGAATATAGATAATGATACATGTGTTTTATTTGGAGGAACTTCAGTTTTAACTGGACATGGAATTGCAGTTGTAATAAGAACCGGAATTAATAGTGAAATAGGAAAAATTGCTAAAAAAGTGACTGATACTGAAGCAAGTAAATCTCCTTTAACAATTAGAATGGAAAAATTTTCAAAACAAATTACTTTTATAATAATAGCAATAGCTTTTATTATAGGTTTAATATTAGTTTATAAAGAAAATGCATTATTTGATATATTTATCTGCGTTGTTGCATTATCTGTTTCAGCTATGCCTGAAGGATTACCATTAGCTGTTACAATGGCTTTAACAATCGGCTCTAATAGAATGGGAAAAAGAAATGTTATAGTAAAAAAACTTAATTCAGTTGAGAGTTTAGGAAGTTGCACTGTGATTGCTAGTGATAAAACTGGTACTTTGACTGTTAATGAGCAAACAGCAAAAAGAATAGTATTAGCAAACGGGAATATTTATGATATAACTGGAGATGGATATGATGTTAACGGTAAAATAATTCCATTAAATAAAGGTAAAATAAATGATGCAATGTATATTTCTAAACTTGGATATATAAATAATGACTCTATATTTGAAAAAAATGATGATGGTAAATGGAAACATATAGGTGATTCGATTGATGTAGCGTTTAAAGTACTTGCAAACAAACTAAAAGTTACAAATGACAAATATAAAGTTATAAATAGTATTCCATATGAATCAGAAAAAAAATATTCAGCATTATTCTATTTAGAAAATAATGAGATTAGATGCACAGCTAAAGGATCAATAGAAAAAATATTAGAATTTTGTTCATTTAGTTATGAAAATGGTAAAAAAGTCAAAATTGATAAAAATTATATTTTAAATCAAAATGAAGAACTTGCAAAAAAAGGTTACAAGGTTATAGCTATATGTGATAGCAAAATGAATAATAATTGTAAGTGCTTAGAAAATAGTATTAAAGGAATGACGTTTGTTGGCTTAATTGCATTTATTGATCCTGTTAGAAAAGAAATATATAATTCTATAAAAGAATGCAAATTAGCAGGAATAAAAGTAATTATGATTACTGGAGATCATGCTTTAACCGCATATTCTATAGGAAAAGATATCAAAATGGTTGATGATTATAATGAAGTTACTACTGGTGAGCAATTAGAGAAGTATTTACTAGATGAAAGTGTATTTGATAATTATATAAAAGATAAGAAAATATTTGCTAGAGTTACTCCTATTCAAAAACTTCAAATAATAGAATCTTTTGAAAGAAATGGAGAGTTTGTTGCTGTAACTGGAGATGGAGTTAATGATGCCCCAGCAATTAAAGTCGCAAATATTGGTGTTGCAATGGGAAGTGGAACTGACGTTGCAAAAGAAACAGCAAATATGATAGTAATAGATGATAACTTTTCATCTATCGTAGCGGGTATTGAAGAAGGAAGAAATGCATATTCAAATATAAGGAAAATATCAATATTCCTATTATCAAGCGGTTTAGCAGAGGTATTATTTTTTATCTTATCAATAATTTTTAATATGCCTATTCCGTTGTTAGCAATTCAATTGCTATGGTTAAATTTAGTAACTGATGGTTTACAAGATATGGCATTATCTTTTGAGCAAGAATCTGATACTTTAATGAAGGAAAAACCAAGGAATCCTAATGAAGGGTTATTCGAAAAAGAATTATCTAAACAAATAATTATTTCTGGATTGTCTATGGGAATACTAGTATTTATAGTGTGGATATTTTTAATAAAAGTAATTAATATGGATGTTTCTATAGCAAGAGGATATGTTTTGGCATTAATGGTGTTTATTCAAAATTTTCATGCTATTAATTGTAGAAGTGAAAAGAAAAGTATATTTGTTAATAAAATATCTAAAAATAAATTTATTGCTGTTGCAATAGTAGGATCAGTATTATTACAAATTATTGTTATGGAAGTACCTATATTATCTAATTTTTTACAAACAACAAGTATTCCATATTTACATTTGATTTTGCTTATTATTATTGCTTCATTAATATTATTTGTAATGGAACTATATAAATATATAAAAAGAGTAAATAGGTAGCTAAATATTATTTAAAATTGATATTTTGTGATACAATTATTTAAGGAGGGTATATGAAAGAAATTAATTCAAATGCTAATGATATATTATATTTATTGAATGATTCATCAAATAGAATTCAAAATGGTATTAATATTGTAACTAGTCAACATCAATTTTTGCAGACAAATGGTAATAATTCATCTATATCAGATAAAATTAATTATTTATCCTTTTCTTACTTTGCAGCAGATTGCTTTATAGCAGGCTGCTTAAGTTTATTTAAAGCAATGAAATTAATTGATAAAAAAGAGGGTATTACAGATAATCTTTATGATATTTGGATTAAACTACCTGAAGAAGAAAAAAGTAAAGTTATTAATGATATATATTTTAGATATAAAGAGTTGTATAAAAGAAGAGCTGAAGTGAGAGGAATACAATTAAGAGAAGTACCTTCATTAGAAAATATGAATAGTGCGGATGTGGAAACAAAATTAAGAATTAATACTGATTTATATTTGAATCCAAATAAAAATGGATTATCAAAATTACCTGATATAGATTTTTTAAATAGATTCTCTGTCGGATTGGTTAGACATTTTATTAATGATTACTTATATAGTGGTAAAATGTTAGAAATACAAAAACAAAACATTGGATATAATGCATTTGATGGTTTGAAGTCGATAGTTGATGAAGATGATGAAAGTTTTAAAAGAATAACGTCTCGTTATTATGAAACCGATACATCAATACAAGTGTAGGTTAATATGAAAAAGAATATATTATTATTAATAAATGGATTTGGTGTTGAACAACCTGACTCATATGATGTATATACTCCAGCTTTAATGCCAAATTTAGATAGGTTAACTAAAGAAAGATTATTTACATCATTAGATTCAAAAGATTTAGACTATAAGGATGGTTATAGGAGTTTTAGTATAGGAATTAACGAATCTTTAACATACAGTATAATCGAAAATAGTATTAATAATGGCGAATATAAAAAAGTTCAGATATTTAAAAACATGTTTGAAACTGCTAAAGCAAATGGTACTAAAGTACACTTATTTTGCTATTATGAAAATGATAGAACAATAGAACAATTAATGATTTTTTTAAGAGAATTTGTCACTTATAAAGTAAATATATTTATACATATTGTTCTTTGTCAAAGATCTTTAAATGATTACAAAGAAATGGGTAATATTTTAACTAGGATTAACTATGAATTTGAAAATTCCAAAATTGGAATTGTATGTGGAAGTACAAGATTAGAAACTTTACTTCATATAAGAGATTTTCAAAAAACTCTTGTAACCGAATTTGGTGAAAACTGGAAAGATCTTGGAAAAAAGATAGGTGTTTTAGTTCAAACCAGAACATTCCCCATAAATACAAGAACTTTTGCTGTAACAAATGGTTTTAAATTAGCAAATAATGACCAGATTCTTTTCTTTAACCATATGAATCTTGATGTAACTAATTTTATTGATGAATTGGGAAAACAAAAGTATGTCCCATCTTTGGATGTTAACACAATTAAATATTATTCTTTATTTCCAGTGAAATCAAATATTCAAATACCTAGTGCATTTAATTATGCTGTATCATCTACATACACATTAAATTCTTTAAAATCAATAGGTGCAAAGTGTTTAGTATTCGATATGAGAGATCATTGCTCATATATAAATTATTATATGACAGGACTTAGAAACACTGTTGATCCTGATTTAAAATATATGGCGATAGATGATGGAGTAACATACGACAAAAATAAAGTTATAGAATTATTAAAAAATAATCCTCAAGATTTGATAATATTAAATTATGAAATCGAAACATGCAAGGATATCCCTTTCATGGAAAGAAGATTAAAATTAATAGATGAAATAATAAGTGAAATCGAAAAAATTTCACTTGGAAATGGATGGGGATTTTTTATATCATCATTGTATGGACTTGAAAAAGAATTGCAAAATGATAAAATGGAAATATGCAAAATTAATTTTTCAACAAAAGTACCATTGGTTGTAGTAGATAAATCGTATTCTAAAACAAATAATACCATTGATGAAGGAAAAGTGATAGATATGGCAAATACTATATACAAGAATATAAATAGTAAATATAAAGGAGATTCTTTAATTAGAAGGAAGTCTGGACTATTATCTATTTTATATAAAAAACCGAAAGGAGGAAATTAATATGAAAAAAGTAACATTTAAAAGAGTATTAGCGTATATACTTGATATTATATTTGTCTTTTGTATAGTTTCGTTATTTTCAAAAATCACATTTATCAATCCATATATAGATGAATATGAAAAAACTTATACTGAGTATACTGAACTTTATAGTGATTATTTAGAAGCATATAAAAATAATGCTTCAATGTTAGATGATGTTGAAAATCAATTAACAGAATTAAGTTATAAGATTAATATGTATACTAGACCGACTAATATAATAAATATAGTAGTATCAATAATATATTTTGTAGTATTTTTATACTTTAATAAAGGACAAA
>CAZJEW010000015.1:0-8623 GCA_964545285.1 uncultured Clostridium sp. | reverse complement strand
ATGTATCAACATTAGATGGTGTAATAATATGTGTTTCATTAATGTTTATGATGTTTAGAAAAGACGGAAAAGGGTTGCAAGATATGTTATCTGGAATGAATGTTGTAAGTTCTAAAGAGAATAGCGAAAGTATTAAAGAAGCAACTCTTGAAGAAAAAAGCAAAGAAGGTAAATAATGATAATTGGAATAGGAAACGATCATCACGGAATAGAATTAAAAAATTTAATAATTAGTCATTTAAACAAAAAAGGTATAAAAGTAATTAATTATGGATGTGACGTTAAAGATAATACTGATTATGTTGATTATGCCATTAAAGTTTGTAATGCATTAAATAAAAAAGAAGTAGATTTAGGAATTTTAATATGTGGTACCGGAATAGGAATGAGTATCGTTGCTAATAAAATAAATGGAATTATTTGTGGAAAAGTAACTAATGTTAATGAAGCCATACTTACTAAAGAACATAACATGGCAAATGTAATATCTTTATCAGAATGTACAACAAATGTTGAAGAAATTGTTGATGCATTTATTAATACTAAACATTCTAATGAAGAAAGACATATAAGAAGAGTAAACAAAATTAAATCATTAGAGAATTAGTAATAAATTAAAAATTATTTAATATAATATACTATGAAAAGAAAACTCATAGTATTTTTATTTGTAATTGTATCCCTATTATCAAGTTATTATTATAAAAATAATAATAGTGAAAAAACATCAAATGACAAAACTGTTTTTGAAGAAGAAAATAGTAGTCATGATGAAAAGACAATTATAATTAATTACAAAGATAATAATTTAGAAATTAACCTTGAAGACTATGTTATAGGAGTTGTTGCATGTGAAATGCCTGCATCATTTAGTATAGAAGCATTAAAAGCATTTTCAATAGCGGCAAGAACTTATGCTATATATAAAATAACTAATAATAATAATTATGTTTTAAAAACAACAAGCGTTGATCAGTGTTATATAGATATAAGTGAAATGAAAAATAAATGGGGAAATGATTATGAGAAATATTATAGTAAAATTAAAGAGTCAGTAGAATTAACTAATGGAAAAATTATGAAATATAATGATGAGGTGATTCTTGCATTATATTTTTCTATATCAAATGGTTATACAGAAGATTCATCAAAAGTATTTAAAGAGCAATTAAATTATCTAGTAAGTACCGAATCAAAATGGGATGAAAAATATAATTATAAAAAAGAAGAAATATATATAAATTATAATGAATTTATTAATAGGCTAGGAATCGATAGTATATCTAATAAAGATATAACTATTACTAGAACATCATCAAATAGAGTGGATATTATTAAAATAAAAGATAAGGAATATAAAGGTACTGAATTTAGAACAATGTTTAATTTAAAATCGACTGATTTCGTTATAGAAATAGGTGAAAATATTAAAATAACAACTAAAGGATATGGACATGGAGTAGGTTTAAGCCAATACGGATCAAATGCTATGGCATTATTAGGATATAAATATGAAGATATATTAAAATATTATTATAATGAAATAAATATTGTGAATAATTCTTAATTATTAGTTCATTCTATAATTAGGAGAGTGAATTAATGAAAGAAAACTATCGAAAGTTATTATTACCAACCGTATATGTAGGAGTAGCAGTCTTATTAATGATGGGAGTAATACTATTATTATCAGGTATAAGTAGATATTTAAATGAAGGAATAAATTATAAATATACACTTGATAATGTTTTTGAAGATACTATCCCTGTTGTAAATATTGAATCAAATGGTAACATAATTAAACCATATATCAAAGAAACCGTAGAAATCGGAAAATATTTTTATGATTTTGAATCAGATAGTAAAGAACAAGAATCATCAATAATATATTATGAAAACACTTATATGCAAAACTCTGGCGTTGATTATGTAGATGCTGAAGAATTCGATGTTGTATCTGTGCTTGATGGTGAAGTTGCTAGTGTTGAAACAAATGATATATATGGTACAATAATTACAATAAAACATACAGATAATTTGGTGACGGTATATAGTTCTGTATCTAATGTATTAGTTAATACGGGGTATAAAGTTTCACAAGGTGAAATAATTGCAACAAGTTCAAAGACAGCATTAAATAGTGAAAAATCTACTCTTCATTTCGAAGTATACTATAATAATGAAGTATTAGATCCTGAAACACTCTATACACTTTCAATAGAAGACTTTAGATAGTCTTTTTATTTGCAATGTGAAAGATTATTGAAATAATTATGTGCGTGTGATATTATTATTTTGTTAAGCATTATAGGTAGGAGAATATATGACAAATTTTATTATAGTTGAAGATAATAAAAATCATAAAAAAAGAGCAAAAGATATAATAGTCTCATTTATGATGAAAAACAAATATGAATTTAACATATATGAATTTGATGACTATTGTCAAGAATTAATTAATTGTATTAACAAAAATAGATCAGAAGCGGTATATTTATTAGATTTAGAATTACCTAATGGCGATGGTATTGATATAGCAAGGTATATAAGAAATGAATGCAACGATTGGAGAAGCCCAATAATAATATGTACAGCACATACTTCATTAGCATTTGAAGCGTATAAACAAAGATTACAAATACTAGATTTTATTGGAAAATGTTTTGATGTAGAAGAAAACATTGTTGAAAATTTAAAAATATGTATGAAGATGCTGGAAAATGATAAAAGTTATAGATATAGATATAAAAATATAGACTATTCTATTTCTTATGATGCAATAAATTATATACAAAGAATAGGAAGAAGAACGTTAATTCAAACAACAAAAGAAAAATATTATCAAAATATTTCTATCAAAGAAATTAAAGAAAAATTACCAAAATATTTTGTTATTTCTTCAAAAGGAATATTATTAAATACAAAAAATATTAATAAAATTAACTGGAATGAATCATCTGTTTATTTTAAAGATAATACTAAGGATTATTTAGTATCATATAAACATAAGAAAGAATTAAACGAATATGGAACCTATTGATTATATATATGCTTATGTTGGAATTGCAATAACATTATATATACATTTAATGTGTTACAAAGCATTATCAAATAATGATAAGCCAAATAAAGTAATATACATAAGTTTACCTGTTTTAACACTATTATCTTTGCTTAATACATTTATGAATTATACATATTCAAAGTTAGCATTTAGTATTGTAATAATAATTTTAAACAATTTTTTAGCATATGGTTTTGATAATAAAAAGGTTATATTAAAAAGTATAATTATTTACATTGTTTCGGTAATATTTGAAATTATATTAGCAATACCATTTGCTTTATCATCGATAAAAAGTATTATAGATTTTGATAATAATGTTGCAATAAAAAATATATTTTCCTTTGTTATTATTCTTTTGACTTACTTGTTTTGCTCAAGAAAATGGTTTATTGATTTAGTCAATGGGAAATTAAATAAAATTAAAGATAAATGTATAAGTATAGGATTTTTAATTGTTTCTTTAGTTATGGTTATTTTTTTAGCATACAAGTTTATTTTTTCATTTAGTCCTTCTACATATGTATTTAATTTAGTTATTATAACGTGTTTTACCATCTTATCTGTATATATAATAATAAGTTTTAATAAGATAGATAAAATAGAAAAAGAACAGGCGATATTACTTGATTTTATGACTAAATATGAAAAAATAATAGACGATAATAGAATTAATAGGCATGAGATGCTAAATAATTTACTAATTCTTAAAAGTTATAAAAATAGAAATACTATTGAGTATTCATCGTTATTAGATGAGCTAATCAACATTTATAATACTAAGGGAGAAACTTATAGAAATATTTATAATTTACCATCTGGATTAAAAGGAATAATTTATTATAAGATTAATGATATGAAATCTTTAGGAATTACAATTAATATTAAAATAGGAAAAAATGTTGAAATGTTTTTTAAAAAATATACTAATGATAATTATAGTAGCATTTGCAAAATTATTGCAAGTCTTTTAGACAATTCTAAAGATGCTGCATCAACTGCAAAAGATAAATTGGTAATGATTGATTTTATTGTAGATAATAATAAAATGACAATAATTATAGAAAATACTTTTAAAAACAAAATAAATTTGGATAAGATTAAAAATAAAAATTATTCAACAAAAGGAAAAGGAAGAGGGCTAGGATTATATATAGTTAATAACTTGATAAACTCTTCTAATAATATAGCATTGGAACAAAGAATTATTGATGACGTTTATTTTCAATCAAGTTTAATAATAAAAAACGAAACTAATTAGTTTCGTTTTTGTTATAATAAACTTTCTGGCATTTCTGGTTCATCTAATAGAATGAAATAACATCCTGTAGTAGAAGTAGCGGCTATTAAAGCACCTAAAGCAGCAAGTAATCCGTAAACTTTCATTATTTTCCTCCTTTCAATCTATAATTCTTATATTTTAGTTTAAACAATTTATAACTAAGAGGATTTATAATTAAGGCTTCTAATATTAATGAGTATAGTAACAAAGAATCTACATAACTGTTGTTATTTATATAAATTATTAGTAAATATATAATAGAAGTAAATATGGTAATTATTTTATATATAATTCTTTTCTTTTTGTTAATTAAAGGCCTTCTTTCAGTGTCAGCAGGGGCGTACAAACATATTATTAACAATGAAGTAATAGATATAATAATTATTAACTTATTATTAACAACTACATTTTTAATAAGATATGGAATAATAGTAAATATTGGTATTGATGTAATCCAACATTGCCAACTTTTTTTAGCGTGCAATCCAAATCCAGTTATTTTTAACAAACCATAAGTAAGTATAAATAAAATTAATTCTTTAGTGTTTCCCAATAAAATATTGATTATTAAAATCACTGTTAATTTAGTAATGGTAATATAAAGGGTTTCTAATCCATATTTTATTTCCAATAATTTTGTATTAGAATAATTACCATTCCTTTTAATATTCATAATCAAATTATTAATTAATATATCCTTTACATTTGTCATGATATTATAGTACAAAATATTATTATCTTTTAATTATAAATGTTGTCAAATATTAATTAATGCGAAAGAAAAATAAATTATAACAAAAAATAAATACATTAAACAAAAAGAAAAATTATGTCGAATTTTTTAGTATATTTTTAATTGAAAGAGTAATTTTATTAATATAAAATTAAAGTATAAGAAGGGAAGGTGCTAGTATGCAAAAAGGAAGAGTTAAATGGTTCAATAATGAGAAAGGATATGGATTTATAGAAAACAATATTAATCCGAGTGAAGATATTTTTGTACATTATTCTGCAATATTATGCGAAGGATATAAAACTCTTAAAGAAGGCGATATTGTTGAGTTCACATTTATTGAAACATCTAAAGGTGGGCAAGCAATTGATGTTAAAGAAGTTAAGCTAACAACTGTATAACACATATGTAAAAATATGTGTTTTTTTTATGAACTATATGGTATTTAAAATCTATTTATGATATTCTTTTATTAGGAGGATGATATGAAATATAATATCAGAGGTAATAAAATTGATGTTACAAAAGCTATTAACGATTACTTGGAAGAAAAATTATCAAAATTAGAAAAGTATCTTGATGATAATGACGAAGTAGAGGCAAAAGCAATAATATCAACAAAAGGAAAAGAACAAAAAGTTGAGGTTACTATTTGGAGTGGTAAATACAATATTAGATCTGAAGAAATTAGCGATGATTTATATGCAGCAATTGATTTAGTAATCGATAAGTTAGAAAGACAATTTAAGAAATATAAAGATAAAATATCAAGTAAAAAAAGAAAGAAAGATAAGAAAGGTGATTCTTTTAATGATATTGAAGATATACTAGAGGAAGATGAAACAATAGTAAGAAGAAAAACAATTTATTTAAAACCAATTGATGAAGATGAAGCAATTACACAAATGGAATTGTTAGGACATTCATTCTTTATCTTTAAAAATGTTGATACAGATAAAATCAATGTCGTTTACAAAAGAAATGATGGTGATTATGGAATAATAGAAGCTAATTAAAGCTTCTTTTTTATTAAACATTTATTGCTTTAATAACCATTAATTGATATAATATTTTATAACGGAGATGATATTATGAGCTTATGGAAAAACATATTTGATTATGAAACAAAAGAATTAAAAAAAATAAATAAAATTGCTGATGATATAGATGCATTAGATAACGAAATGTCTAAATTAAAAGATTCTGAATTTAAAGCAAAAACGGAGCAATTTAAAAAGAGATTAACTGACGGTGAATCTTTGGATGATATTGCGGTAGAAGCTTTTGCTGTTGCAAGAGAAGCTTGTGTCAGAGGATTAAAAGAGAAACCCTTTCTAGTACAGGTTCTTGGTGGGTTAGCAATACATAGAGGCAATATTGCAGAAATGAAAACAGGAGAAGGAAAAACCCTTACTACAGTTTTAGCTGCTTATTTAAATTCTTTAGAAGGAAAAGGAGTTCATGTTATTACCACAAATGAATATCTTTCTACGCGTAATGCTGAATGGATGAAACCAATCTATGATTTATTAGGTGTTTCTGTAGGAATAAATTTAAGAGATAAAACACCTCAAGAAAAGAAAGAAGCTTATGAATGTGATATAACATATACTACAAATAACGAATTAGGATTTGATTATTTAAGAGATAATATGGTTGTTAGAAAAGAGAAAAGGACTCAAAGAGGACTTAACTTTGCTATTATTGATGAAGTAGACTCAATATTAATTGATGAAGCAAGGACACCACTTATTATTAGTGGTGGAAGTACAAAAAGTTCATCAATTTATAAAGAAGCAGACAGAGTAGCTAAATCATTAAAAATTGACAATTATGTTGTAGATGAAAAGACAAAGAAGGTAACTCTTACAGAAGATGGTGTTCATGAATGTGAAAGACTTCTTCATTTAGATAATTTATATGATATTTCAAATAGTGTTATGGTTCATAATTTAGATAAAGCACTCGCAGCAAATTACGCATTTAAAAAAGATGTTGATTATGTAATTGAAAATGGGAAGGTAATTATTGTAGATACATTTACAGGAAGATTAATGCATGGAAGACAATATAGTGAAGGATTACATCAAGCTTTAGAAGCTAAAGAAAATGTTCAAATAAATGAAGAAACTAAAACTTTAGCAACTATAACATTCCAAAATTTATTTAGAATGTATAACAAATTATCAGGTATGACTGGAACTGCCAAAACCGAAGAAGAAGAATTTAGAGATATATATAATACTTATGTAGTATGTATTCCAACAAATAAACCAGTTATTAGAGAAGACCAGGTTGATTTAATATATAGTTCTTTAAATGGAAAGTTTTCTGCTGTTGTTAAAACAGTAAAAGAATTGCATAAAGAAGGTAGACCAGTATTAATAGGGGCTTCTTCAGTAGAGTCAAGTGAAGTATTAGATCAATTACTAACAAAAGATAGATTAAAACATGAACTGTTAAATGCTAAAAATCATGAAAGAGAAGCTGAAATTATTGCTCATGCTGGTGAAAAAGGTTCAATTACTATTGCAACTAATATGGCAGGTCGTGGAACTGATATTAAATTAGGCGAAGGCGTTAAGGACCTAGGTGGATTATTTGTTATTGGTACAGAAAGAAACGATTCAAGACGTATTGATAACCAATTAAGAGGTCGTGCTGGAAGACAAGGTGACCCAGGTACAACAAGATTTTTTGTATCAATGGAAGATGATTTAATGATTAAATTCGGTTCCGAGAAAATGAAAACTGTAATGGAAACACTAGGTATTAAAGGAGATCAAGCAATATCAAATAAAATGATATCAAATAATATTGAGTCGGCTCAAAAAAAAGTTGAGGGATTTAACTTTGATAGAAGAAAAGGATTATTAGATTTTGATAATGTTATTTCAAAACAAAGAGAAATAATATATGAAAGAAGAAATGAAATATTAGATCAAGATAGCATACGAGATAGAGTATTAGATACATTTAAAGAATATATAAAAAATATGGTTAATTCTCATTTGGCACCAGAGGGACATCTAACAAATAACGATTTAGATAATATTGTTGAACATTTTAATGCTAATTTACTTAAAAGTAAAAAGTTAAGAATAAACGATTTAAACAATTTAAAAGAAGAAGAAATAATCGATAAAATATATAATATTGTTATAGAGGATTATAATAATAAATTAAAAGAATTACCTTCTGAAATAATAGATGATTTTGAGAAATCAATATCATTAAGAATTATTGATAAAAATTGGATGAATCAATTAGATGCTATGGAGAATCTTAAAGAGGGAGTTGGATTAAGAGGCTACGCACAAAGTAATCCACTTCAAGTTTATGCATTAGAAGGATTTAATTTATTTGATAATATGATGGCCACTATTAATGGCGAAATAACACAATTTTTGTTAAATGCAACAATTAGACAAAATATAGAAAGAGAAGAAGTTAAAAATATTCATACAAATGATGGAAAAGATGGTGTAAAAAGTAAACCAAGAACAGCAAATAAAAAGATAGGAAGAAACGATCTTTGTCCATG
>CAZJEW010000014.1:0-30601 GCA_964545285.1 uncultured Clostridium sp. | reverse complement strand
AAAAGAGTATAACGAATACTCTTTTTATAAATTAATATATTTATTAATTATTTCTTGACAAAATCATATTATTAGTGTATATTAATCATGTAATTAAAAGAGAGAAAGAAAGAGTGTCCACTCTTCACCAGATGGATTAGTTCATTGGTAATAAGGCTTAATAATTAAATATTATGTTTTTAAAGTGGATACTATGTATTCACTTTTTTATATATTATATGGAGGTGTTAGCAATAGCTAAGCAAAACGAAGTTCAAATTAATGAACAAATTACAATTCCTGAAGTTATGGTAATTGGACCTAATGGAGAAAAATTAGGAAACAAAAAAATCAATGATGCACTTACTTTAGCAAGATACGCTGGATTAGATCTTGTTTTAATGAGCGATAATCCAAAAAATCCTGTTTGCAAAATAATTGATTTTAACAAATATCGTTATGAAAAACAAAAGCAAGCAAAAGAACAATTAAAAAGACAGAGAGAACAAAATCTTGAAATGAAAGAGTATAGACTAAGTGTAACTATTGATGTAGGTGACTTTGAGACTAAATTAAGAAATGCAAAGGCTTACATTGAAAAAGGACATAAAGTTAAAGTTACTGTTCGTTTTAAAGGAAGACAACTTGCTCATACTGAATTAGGAAAAGATGTTATAATGAAATTTGCTGATAGACTAAATGAAGTATCAATGATTGAAACAATGCCAAAAATGGAAGGACGTAGTATGCAACTCATACTAGCACCAAAAAAATAAAAGAAGGAGAATGTATTATGGGAAAACAAAAATCACATGGTGGAATTAGTAAAAAAATTAAAGTTAGAGCTAATGGTTCTACTAAAATAGGACATGTTGGAGCTAATCATAATAGTGGTAAAAAATCTACTGATTTCAATAGAAAATCAAGAAAAGGATCTGTACTTAGTAGCGGAGACGCTAAAAGATATAGAGGATTATTAGGATAGGGGGAAGTAAGAAATGACAAGAGTTAAAGGTGGAGCTGTATCTAAAAACAGAAGAAGAAAAGTATTAAAGAACGCTAAAGGATATTTTGGAAGTAAACATAGATTATATAAGACTGCTCAGGAACAAGTATTTCATAGTGGAGCTTATAGTTTCCAAGATAGAAAGAAAAGATCAGGAGATTTTAGAAAATTATGGATTACAAGAATCAATGCTGCTTGTAGAGCAAATGATATAACATATTCTAAATTCATTAACGGTCTTAAAAAAGCAAATATTAATATTAATAGAAAAATGTTAAGTGAACTTGCTATATTTGCTCCAGAAGATTTTAATAAATTAGTTGATATGTCTAAAGTAGCTTTAGAAGGAAAAGTATCAAAAAAAGAACCTAAAGAAGTAGAAACTAAAGTTGAAAAGACTATTGAAGATAAAAAAGATTATTCTAAACTAACTGTTGCTGAATTAAAAGATTTATGCAACGAAAAAAATATTGAAGTAACTGCAACTATGAAAAAAGCAGATCTAGTAACAGCATTAGAAAAATAGTCACGAGCAATAAGAAATTATTGCTTTTTTTATTGTTTTGTGGTATAATATATCGCAATTAAATGGAGGTAAAATGAGAGTAGTACAAGTATCAAAACAAAGTAATAAAAGTACTTTAGATAGTATAATAGATTCCATTTCTTCTTTATGTGATATGATTAAAGAAAATGGTTTACTTAATATTGCTAATAGTTTATTGATTGATACATTCTTTGATATAGATTATGAATCTGTTTTTCGTATTCCAAGAATACCTCCAGTAAAAGATACATATGGATGTGAAATAGGTGAGGAGTATGATAATATTATCGATTATTTTAATGATTTTATTACAAAAAGAATGCCGGGTTTTGATCCATCAATTTTTTATAAAAACTATCCTACTTTAAAAGTTCTTCTTAAAGAAAAAAAAGATATGAATAGAAATAAATTATTTGCTATTAAAAAGAGAGCTAAAGTTGGTTATTACGATTCAAATACAAATAGTATAGTTTCTAGTGATGAAATGATTGATGATGTAATATGGCATGAATTATTACATGTTTCTTCTTTTATTAGATGTAGAAATGAAACTCATTGTGGTTTTTGTGTAAGAAGAAATGATAGTGTTCCAATTGGAAATGGTATTAATGAGGGATATACTGAATTATTAAATGAAAGATATTTTACTCCAAATTATAATAGACATTCTTATAACATTGAAAGAAAATATATGCATATTATTGAATATATTGTAGGACAAAGTAATTTGATTAATATGTATTCTAGCGCTAATTTAGAAGGTTTTATAAGGCATTTAGAACAATTTATAGATAGAAGGTCTATTATCACTTTTATTCATAATTTGGACTTTATTACGATTACTAAAGATAATAAAAATGATTTAATCAATAAATCTATTAGATCTTGTTATAAGCAATGTAATGATTTTATTATAAGACTTATATATAATTATTCTTATTATTTATTATCAAATAAATCCATAAGTCAAAGAGAATATGATAAATTAAATGAATTTTTAATGAATATGCTTATAGATACAAAAGGAATAAGAAACTTTGAAAAAAATATCGGGGTTAAATCTATAAGTGATTTTTCTGCTTTATTAAGATCATCAAAAAATGGATACGGAAATAATGTAATATCATTAAAAAATAGATTGAAATAACCTATTATTATAGTATAATAATGTCATAAAAGAGGTAATTAATGAAAAAGTTTATAGATCCATTTTTATATAACGTACCTTTTATAGATATTCATGGTTATGATAGTAGTGGTGCTACAGCGGTAATTAAATGCTTTATTGATGATTATTCAAAAATAGAAGTTAAAAAATTATTAATAATACATGGTAAAGGAAAAGGAATATTAAGACTTGCTACTCATGATTATTTAAAGCATGATAAAAGAGTTTCAGAATATAAACTTGACAATGGAAATGATGGTCAGACTATAGTTATTCTTAAATAAAATAGGAGGAGTACATGCAACAATATTATGCTATTAAAAAAGATAAAAACATATTATATTTAAATTCTAATGATTTTAATCATATTAAAAATGTAATGAGAATGAAAGAAAATGATAAGATTATAGTTGTATATAACGATTCTAGTTATATATGTTCTTTAAACAAAGATTTACTTAGTTCTAATATTATTGAAGTATTTAAAAGTAATGAAGATACATCTTCCTTTATTGCGTATATTCCATTATTAAATGAAGATAAAATGAAATTTGTTTTAATGCATGGAACTGAATTAGGAATAACTGAGTTTGTTGTTGTTATGTATAACCATTGTAAATATAAACTTCATAAAAAAGATTACGAAAAGAAATTACTTAGATGGTCTAAAATAGTTAAAGAATCTAGTGAACAATGCTATAGGATTAACAAACCTATTATTAATAAAATTATTGAAGTTAAAGATATAAATGATGATTCTAGTGTAAAACTTATGTGCTCTCTTGACAAGACCAATGTAAAACATATTAACAAGGTATTAACATCTAAAAACAGTAGTGATACAATTAGTATATCTTATGGACCAGAAGGTGGTTTAAGTAAGAGTGAAGAAGATTTATTAGTTAATAAAGGGTTTACTAAAGTATCACTTGGAAACAATGTTTTAAGGACTGAAACAGTAATTCTATATATAGCTAGTGTTAAATCTTATTTATCTGGGAAGGAATAACATGGATAATATTAGAGGTTTTATAGAAACTTTTGTTACTACTGATTATTTTATAATATTTCTTATAATATTATTTATGATTTTAATTGCCCTTATTATGGCACTTCTTAAAATGAAAAATAAATATGTTAGAGAAGTTCCTTACAGTATGGAGGATGATATGGATTTATTAGATAGTTTGAAATCTACTGATAGTAAAGAAGAATTACCTCCTATTGATAGAAATATTGATATGAAACTTAATCAAGAATATAGTGATATTGATAGTTATGAAGATTCCGAAGAAGAGAATGCTGTTATTTCAACTGATGAACTTGAAGAAAAAACTAAAGAAAGAATGGATGCGTTAGGTATTTCAGATAATCAAGCTATGATTGATAAATATGAAGAAGAACAAGAAAAGAAAGCAATTATTAGTTATGAACAATTATTAAAAAATGCTTCTAATATTACAATTTCATATCAAGAAGAGAAAACTCCTGAAGGAGCACCAAAAATAAATAAAATTGAAGTGAAAGAAAAAGAAGTATCTGCTCCTCAAAGTTATATAGAAGAAGAAAAATTCCTTTCTATATTGAAAGAGTTTCGGATGTCTTTACCCCGGTGATTTATGAAAACATTTTTAATTAAAACTTTAGGTTGTAAAGTAAATTCATATGAAAGTGAATTTATAAGATCAATATTATTAAATAATAATTATTTAGAAGTTAATGATAATGCAGATATAGTAATAATAAATACATGCACTGTTACCAATACTGCTGATAATAAAAGTAAAAAAGTAATAAATAATATTAGAAAAGAAAATAAAAATTCCATAGTGATAGCTATGGGATGTTTTTGTGAATTTAGAAAAGATAAAATTAATGAATTAATAGATGCAGATATTATTATTGGAAATAAAGATAAATCTAAGATACTTGATTATATAGATGAATATAATAAATATAAGAAAAAAATTGTAAAGTTTTATGATATGTCTACTCAAGAATTTGAGGATATGGAAATTAAAAAATATATTCATCATCATAGAGCATTTGTTAAAATTGAAGATGGATGTAATAACTTTTGTAGTTATTGTATTATTCCTTATGTTAGAGGAAGAGTGAGAAGTAAAGATTTTAATAAATGTTTAATTGAATTTAATGATTTAGCTATTGAAGGTCATAAAGAAATAGTACTCGCTGGAATACATACTGGTCAATATTTCAGTGACAATAAACATTTATCTGATTTAATAACAGAAATTAGTAAAATTGATCAAATTAAAAGAATTAGGCTTTCTTCAGTGGAAATAGTTGAATTAAAAGATGATATGATGGAAGTGCTTCAAAACAATAATAAATTTGTATCTCACTTACATATACCTCTTCAAAGTGGATGTAATAAAATATTAAAATTAATGAATAGGAGATATGATAGAGAATCTTTTTTAAATAAAGTTAACGAAATAAGAAATATTAGACCAAGAATATCACTTACTACTGATGTAATAGTTGGATTTCCTGGGGAAACTGATGAGGATTTTAATGATACATTAGAATTTTGTAAGAAAGTTAATTTTTCTAAAATACATGTATTTCCATATTCTGATAGGAATGGAACAGTGGCATCTAGAATGGATAATAAAGTTCCTGGAGATATTAAAAAAGATAGGGTGAGAAAATTAATTGAATTATCTGATGAATTAGAACAGAATTATTTCAACTCGTTTATTAATTCTAATGAAGAAATTTTAATTGAAGAATATAAGGATGAATATTACTACGGATTTACTGACAATTATATTCCTATTAAATTGAAGGGTGATTACGAAATTAATAATATCTACAATATAATAATTAAAAAAGAAAATATTAATTTTTAAAATAAATTATATAGTTTTTTGCGATAATGCTTGATAAAACAAGTAAAATATGCTATTATTATTTTACTTGATTTGGCGATGTAGCTCAGTTGGCTAGAGCACACGGTTCATACCCGTGGTGTCGAGGGTCCGAATCCCCCCGTCGCTACCAAAATAAAAATAACTCGATTAGTCGAGTTATTGTTTAATTAAAAAAAGTAAATCACATTGATTTTGATTTACTTTTTTCAGCTGCTTTTTCAGCTCTTTCAGCTTTTTTAGCTTTAAAATCCTCTTTAAATTTTTTGAAATTCTTTATTGCTATTTGAAGTCCCTTTATACAACCGATAGCAGCAAGAATGGTAATTCCTCCATATATTGTTGTACCAAGAATAGCTGCAATAGCCGTACCTGCTGATAATTGTGCAATAGTTATTCCTATGCCATCAATAGCCATATATCCACATAAAGTTCCTAAGCCACCACCTAGTAACATCTTAGCTCCGCTAGCTAATCCTTTTGTTATATTTGTTACTCTATATTTTACACCCTTAACCATTTGTTTAAGAGATTTTTTTTCTGATTTTTTTGAAACTTCTGTAGAATCTTCAACTGGTTTTTTTTCACTAACTACACTTGGAGTTTCTCCTTCAACTTCTTCTTTTTTAGGTGAAGTTGGAAGTGGCGTAGATTCATCCGGCTTCTTTTCTTCTTCTTTTCTTGCTTCTCCTTTTTTCGCTTCTTCCTCTTTAGTTGCAGGATGTCCTAATTTGATAGCTTCATTATATGCATTAATTAATTCAGGATACAATAACTTACCATATTTTTTTATAATTCTATTTTTAAAATCTTCTGAAGGATTCTTTTTAAATTCTTTATATGTTGGTAATAATCTTCTATATAAATCTGATGTTAATTGTAATTCTTCTTTAATTTTAGCTTTTTCTTCTTCTAACGTTGATGCATTTAATTTTTCAGCATCACTAGAATTTTTGATACTTATTTTTTTTAATGTTCTGTACAAAGCAACAAGAACAATATTATCTGTAAAATTTATAGTGTTTGATTCGCTATTTTCCATAATTCCTACTTTCTTAATAAATATGATATTAAGATTTTTATATTATTTACAATATAAAAATATCCCCCTTTTCTTAACACACATTATACTATAAAATGCTACTAAAGTCAATTTCCTGAGCCCTTTTAATTAAAAATATAAAAAACACTACAAAATCTATTATAAATATGATAAAATGTATAAGGAGGATTATATGAATAAGACAACAATAATAATTATAGTTTCTTTTGTTAGTTTAATTGTTTTATTAGTTGTTATCTTGTTGATAATTAAACAAAAAAGTAAAAAAAATATAATTAATTCTATTGATAGATTAACTAAAGATAAAAACATGATAATATCTCCAATATTGATAAGCGAATTAAATAAAGCGAAGAAACTTGCTAATAATAAAAAAATAGAAAAAGAAATAGAAAAGTGGAATACTGAATTTAATGAAATAAGTACTATTGATAGTGATAATATTACTAATAAGATATTAGAAATAGAAAATTCTTTTTGTGAAAAAAAATATAAAGATGCTGAATCAAAAATAGTTGATGTTGAAAAAGAAATTCTTCATAGTAAAGCTAAATCCAATCAATTATTAGGAAAAGTTAAGGAATTAACAGAAAGTGAAGACAGAAATAGAGAAGCTATTACAAAACTTAAAAGCTTATACAGAGAGATAGTATTTAAATATAATAAAAATAAAGATGAATATAAAGATGTTTCTAATTCTATAGATCTTCAATTCGAAAATATTGATAAATTATTTAGTGCATTTGAAGTATCTATATCAAAAAACGAATATGAAGAAATCAGTAAAATTGTTAAAGTTTTAGATGATATGATACATAATATTGGTGTAGTAATTGATGAAGCTCCAACAATAGTTTTGATGTGTAAAATATTACTTCCTAAAAAAATGAATGATATTCAAAATATTAGTGGAAAATTATTAAGAGATGGCTATAATCTTGAATATTTAAATTTAGATTATAATTTTGAAGAAACGAATAAAAGAATAAATGAAATAATGGATAAATTAAATGTATTAAATTTAGAAGATTCAATATTTGAACTTAAAACATTAATGGATTATTATGAGGGATTATATTCCGATTTTGATAATGAAAAAAGAGGTAAAAAAGAATATGAAAGAGGAATTATTAATGTTAGCGAAAGATTAAATAAAGTTAGTTCTATTATTAGAAATTTATATTCTGAAATAGAAGATTTAAAAGATACTTATGCGTTAACTGAAGATGAAATACGAGTTATAGATGAAATTAACAAAGAATTAATAGATGTGAAAGATAGTTTTAAATTAGTTAATGATAGAACTCTTATTAAAATGTTTCCATATTCTAAATTAGATAATGAATGTGAAATGGTTGCAGTAAATCTATCTAAAGTTGAAGATAAATTAGAACTTACTCTTAAAAATTTAGGTAGTTTAAAAGAAGATGAAGCTAGAGCTAGAGATCAATATGCTGAAATAAAAACAATAATTAGTGATTCAAAGTATAAAATAAAAGATTATAATTTGCCAATTATTCCAAAAATGTTTTATGTGGAGTTAAAAGAAGCTGAAGATGCATTAAAAGAAATAGCCAAAGAATTAGAAAGAAAACCTATTTCAATTAAAACTTTAAACTTAAGGGTTGATACAGCTCGTGATTTGGCTTTAAAATTATATAAAACTACATCTATTACTGTTAAAACTGCTGCAATGGCAGAAATGTCTATAGTATATGGAAATAGGTATAGATCTAGTAACAAAGAGATAGAAAAAGGTTTGATATTATCTACTAAATCATTTAATAAGGGTGAGTATAAAGATTCGTTAGAAATTATATTAAATGCTTTAAATGTTATTGAACCTGGTATACATAAAAGATTATTAAAAAATGAAGAATTATAGGTGAGGTTATGGCAAAGAAAAAAATACAAAGTACTGAAAAAACAAAATTTCAATATTCAAAGGAATTACAAGGGGTATTACTAATTGTAATTGCTTTTATTGGTTTGGGGAGTTATGGATTAATTGGTAATCTTATTAAAAAGTTTTCAATATTCTTATTTGGAAGTTTATATTTGATATTACTTGTTAGCGCTCTATTGATTGGGTTATATTTAGTCACTAATAGAAAGAAAACTAATTTATTAAATGCAAGACTAATTGGTGTATATACAATAATTATAGCTATACTTGTATTTTCACATTTAAATTATATTGATGATAATGCTTTAAGGGGAAAAGATATTATAGTTACAACATATGATAATATTGCAGCTACTTATGATAATGAATCCGAAATAATACATACTGGTGGTGGTATGATTGGAGCATTATTTTCATGGGGATTTGTTTCATTATTTGATGTTGAAGGTACTCAAATAGTTATTTTGATTATTGCAGTTTTTGGTGTAATTATGTTATTTGATTTAACATTGGCTGATTTATTTAGAGCTATTGGAAATGCATTTAAACGATTATTCTCTAGAAGTGAAAAAGAACCTAAAAAGATGAGTCTTGAAGATATGACTGATAGTGATGAACAAGAAGAAAAAATTGATAAAAGAGTTGTTATTACTAGCGTTGAGGATTTAGAAGTTAAAAACAATAATGAACAAAACGATATATCTATTGGTAATTTACCATCTAGTAATATCGAAAAAAGTGATACATTTGTAGAGACATATGTAAAACCTCCTGTATCACTTCTTGATATGAATAAAAATAAAGGTAAAATTAATTCAAATGAATATGTGGCTTCTAATACGAAAGTATTAGAAAGAGTATTTGCTGACTTTGGGATAAAGGCTAGAGTTGTTGAAGTTCATGTTGGACCTGCTGTTACTCAATATGAAATGGATGTTGAAAGAGGTACTAGAGTTAGCAAAATAACTAGTATGTCTCGTGAAATAGGTTTGGCATTAGCAGCTAAAGAAGTAAGAATAGAAGCCCCAATTCCAGGAAAAAATACAATTGGTGTAGAAATACCTAATCAACAAATAATTCCTGTTACAATGAGAGAAATAATGGATTCAATTCCTAAAAAATTAGATGATTCAAAATTGTTAGCTCCTTTAGGAAGAGATATAATGGGTAACGTCAAATATGTTGAGGTTAATAAAACTCCTCATATGTTGGTTGCTGGTGCTACTGGTAGTGGAAAGAGTGTATGTATAAATAATATAATTGTATCAATTCTTATGAGAACAACACCAGAAGAAGTTAAAATGGTATTAGTAGACCCAAAGAAAGTTGAATTTAATGTATATGAAGGAATTCCACATTTACTTATACCCGTTGTTACTGATCCTAAAAAAGCAAGTATTGCACTTCAAAAAATAGTAGATGAGATGGATCAAAGATATGAAATATTTAAAAACAGTGAAACTAAAAATATAACAACTTATAATGAATATGTTGAAAAGAAATTAAGAAAAGATCCAAATTGTGGTCTTAAAAAGATGCCTTATATATTAGTGGTTATAGACGAACTTGCAGATTTAATGTTAGTTGCTGCTAAAGAAGTTGAAAGTTCAATAATGAGAATTACTCAATTAGCAAGAGCAGCGGGAATACATTTAATAGTTGCTACTCAAAGACCTTCAACAGATGTTATTACTGGTGTGGTAAAATCAAATATACCAACTAGGGTATCATTTGCAGTTTCTTCTTCAATCGATAGTAGAACAATACTTGATATGACAGGCGCAGAAAAATTATTAGGTAAAGGAGATATGTTATTTAAACCTATGGATGATAACACTCCAACTAGAATTCAAGGAAGTTTTATTTCAGATGATGAAATTAAAAGAGTAGTAGATTTTATTAAAAGAAGTTCACATGGTCCAAGATATGATGAAAAATTTACAAACTTAGAACAAAATACTTCAAATGAAATTTCTCATGAAACCGAACCAAAAGAAAAAGATGTTTTATATAATGAGATACTTGAATATGCTATTACAAAAGGAGTTATTAGTGCATCATTAATACAGAGAAGATTTAGTATTGGTTATAATAGAGCAGCTAGAATAATAGATATATTTGAAGAGCAAGGAATAGTTGGACCAGCTAAAGGAAGTAAACCTAGAGATGTACTTGTAAAACTTGAAAGTAAAGGTGAATAAGGAGATATTATGGAAGATAATTATAATGAAGAAAAAATTGAAGAAGTTCAAGAAACTTATGAAGTAAACAATGATGTTGAAGAAATTCAAGAGACTCAAGTAGTAGAAGAAGATGAAGAATATGAGAATATAGAAGATACAAATCAAGTAATTGACAGAACTCATGATGATAAAATTGATAATGAACTTAAAAGTAATCATTCAAATCAATATGATACTTTTGATAAGAAAATAATTATAATAATAGTTATAGTTTTAGTAGTATTATATGCTATATATGCATATTTTACATTTAAATAGGAGGAAAGATGTCTACAACTCATATAGAAGCAAATAAAGAAGATATATCAAAAAAAGTTTTAATGCCAGGAGATCCTAATAGGGTTAAATATATAGCTCTTAATTATTTAACAAATCCTAGACTTGTTAATCAATTAAGAGGAGAATTAGCTTATACAGGAACATATAAAGATAATGAAGTTACTATTTTTTCAAGTGGTATGGGCATTCCTAGTATGGGAATATATAGTTATGAATTATTTAATGATTATGATGTTGATATTATAATTAGAATTGGTACAGCTGGATCATATGTTGAGGAGTTAAAACCATATGATTTATTACTAGCAACATCTTCATATAGTACCACAACTTTTGATGAAGAATCTGGTATTGATAATATTAATGTATTAAATTCATCATTTGAAATTAATAGTGTTATTGAAAACACATCTCATATAAGAAAAATACCTATAAAAACTGGAAGAGTTCATACAACAGAAGCATTTTATAATGATTCTAAACCTGTTTCTGAAGCTACTAATAATGAATGTGTAGCAGTTGAAATGGAAACATATGCACTATTATTTAATGCCAAAAAGTTTCATAAACAAGCAACTGCATTATTAACAATCAGTGATAATTTAGTTACTGGAGAAAAAATGACACCTGAAGAAAGAGAAAAAAGACTGGATGAAATGATTACTCTAGCTCTTGAATCAATAATAAAAATTTAATAATAGTAAATAATATTAAAGAAGATTAATCTTCTTTTTATTATTGATATGTTATAATAATAAACATATGGAGGAAAATATGGATTATAAAAAAATACTAAGAGACAATTACACAATACATATAGTTAATACAAAACGATTTAAATCTATTGATTTTGTAATTTATTTTACAAAGAAATTTGAAATAAAGAACATTCCTTTTTATTCTTTATTAACACATAATATGACATATACTACAAAAAAATATAATACAAAAAACAAAATAGCAAGTAAATCAGAAGAATTATACGAATCTTCAATTTCAGTGTCTTATGATACTGTAGGTAGTTTTGAACAGCTTATAATTTATAGTAACTTTTTAAATCCAAAGTATACAGAAGATAAATATTATTATGAGTCTATTGATTTGTTTTTTGAGGTTTTATTAAATCCAAATGTAAATAACAATAAGTTTAATAGTAAATATTTCAATATTATTAAAGAAGACGTTATTACAAATATTAAAGCAACAAAAGATAATCCTCAAAGATATGCTAAAGAAAAATTCAATAAAATAATGTATAAAGGAACCCCAAGAGCATACGTATTTAAACCTACTATAAATGATATTAATAAAGTTAATGAAGAAAATTTGTATAGCTTTTATAAAAAATTATTTGATGGAGAATATAAAATAGATGTAATTTTATTGGGCGAGATTGATGAATCTAAAATTGATTATATTGATAAAAAATTAAAAGGTGTTAAGGGAAGTAAAATTAAAAATAGTATATATTGTTTTCCTAAATATTTAAAAAAAGTGGAGAAAATTGATACTCTTCATTTTAATCAATCAAGATTGTATATGGGATATAATATTACTAAATTAACTGATTTTGAATTAGATTATGTTATGAGGGTATATAATACAATACTTGGTACAATGAATAATTCAATATTGTTTTCTGAAGTAAGGGAAAAAAATTCACTATGTTATTCTATCAATTCATATTATTCAAAGTTATCAGGTTCATTAGTTATATATTCAGGAATTAATAAAGATAACTATGAAAAGTCAAAAGAATTAATTAACAATTGCATTAATATGATGAAAGATGTAAAGATAATTAATAGATTAATAAAACCAGCAAAAAAAACATTAAATACTTTTTTTAATAGTTTTTATGATGATGCAGTAGCACAAGGAAATCAAAAATACATGAATGAATTTATAAAACAAGATGATATTGAAACTCAAAGAAAGATTATTGATAGTGTTAAGGCAGAACAAATAATAGAAGTTGCTAATAAAATAGAATTATCAGTTACTTATTTATTAAAGGGAGATAACTAATGAAAGAATATATTTTTGATAAAGTAAATGAATCAATTTATAAAGAAACATTAGATAATGGTATAGATGTTTATTTATATCCTTTTGAAGATACCAAAAATTTCTATTGTACTATTAGTGTTAAATATGGAGCAAAATGTACTAAATATAAAAAAAACAATAAAATGTTTGATGTTATTCCAGGCACTGCACACTTTTTAGAACATAGAATTATGTTAATTGGAGAAGACCCCATATTATCAAAAAAAATAAATGATTTAGGAAGTTTAGCAAATGCATGGACAAGTTATGATGGAACTAATTATAATATATTTGGTAGTGAAAACATAAAAGAAAATATAAAAATATTATTAGATTTATTTCATAATGCTAAATTTACAAAAGATCAAGTCGAAAAAGAAAAAGGTATTATATCTGAAGAAATAGATATGAGTGATGATAGAATTGAAACTTTCTTAAGTAATAAAATAAATCAAAATGCTTTTTATAATAGTTATGCAAAAAATACTGTATTAGGTACTAAAGAAGATATTAATAAAATAACATATAAATCATTAAAACAAATATATGATGATTTTTATATTCCAAACAATACTTTTATTGTAATATCAGGGAATTTTGATAAAGAAGAAATAATGGATTATATAAAGTTATATTATGGAAAGTTGAAACTTAAAATTGATAAGATTCCTACTATTATAAAAGAAAAAGAATTAGAAAATATTAAAATTAATTATGAAGAAATCAAAAAAGATATGGAAGATATTAGAGTAAAGTATTTCTTTAAATTAAATAAAAAAACATTTGAAGTTGAAGATGACTTTATATTGAAATCATATATGAATATTATTCTTAAATTAAACTTTTCATCAACATCTAAACTATATGAAATATATAAAAATGAAGGTTTAGTACATTCATTTGGTGCTTATTCTTCATTATTTGATGATTATATAATAATAGTAATAAATGCTATTACGAATAAACCCGATGAATTTATTAACAAAATAAAAAAAGATATTAAAAAAATATATATAAGTAAAAATGATTTTGAAAGAGTAAAAAAGAAATATACAAAAGGATATATTATGGGTTTTGAAAATATTGAGGATGTTGAATATACAGTAACAAGTGAAATTATTCAATATAATAAAATATATTTTAATGAATATGATTTTTTAAATAATATATCATACGAAAAAGCAGTTGATATAATAAAAAAAATAAATACTAACAATGATGCCGTAATAAGAACAACTATATAAATAATAGAAACTAAAATATTAGTTTCTTTTTTATTGTATGTTATTTTAATTTATGATAAAATTATTATGTTAATATAGAGTAAGAGGGATAGGTATGTTTGATAAAATTTTAACTATTAGTAAAAATAGTGCTATTGTATCTCTTAGCAAGGACAGAGGTGCTATTAAAGATTTAATCAATTTGCATGTAGTATTTGAAGATGATAATAAGAAAATACTTGGTGAAATTGAGTCTATTAATGCAAATACTATCACTGTGTCTTTTTTAGGTGAACTTACTAAAGATGATTTTATAGGTGGTCTTATTAGAAAACCATCTATGGATGCAAAAATAAGAATTATAACTGATGAAGAATTATTAATTCTTACAGGTAGCGATAAACAATCAATATCATTAGGAACATCTCCCTTGTATTCAGGATTTAAATTGAATGTTGCTTTAGATGATTTGTTTTCTAATCATACTGCAATATTTGGTAATACTGGTAGTGGAAAAACATATGGAATATGTCGTATTATTCAAAATGTGTTCCCTGAAGGTAATATAATTCCTTATAAAGCAAATTTATTTATATTTGATTCATATGGAGAATATATTAATGCATTTAGCAAACTAAGTGAAAAAAATAAGTATTATAGTTTTAAAGTAATAACTACTAATCCTAGAAAAGAATATGAAAAGTTAAATATTCCTGTTTGTTTATTAAATCTTGAAGATATGTTAAATTTATTAGATGCTACAGAATTTTCACAGATTGCTATGGTAGAATCTGCGTTAATATTTGTTAAAATGTTTGCTCGAAATGATGAAGAAGCTCATGCATTTAAAAATCATACTTTAGCAAAGGCTATTACAACAATTATGTATACTAATCAAACTTCTGCTAAAATAAGAGACCAAATATTTGAAATATTGACAGAAACAAATACAAATGAATTAAGTTTAGAAACCGAAGTACCTGGTATAGGATTTACTAGGCAATTTAGAAATTGTTTTGATATAGATAGTGAAGGAAGATTTGCTGAAAGAAAAATTATATCCGATTATATTAAATCTTATATAGATGAAAATAGAAAATGGAATTATGATTCAAATAATGTTCCATATTCATTAAAAGATTTAGAAGTTGCTCTTAATTTTACATTATATAGTGAAAGATATTTATTAAATGAGGAAATGTATGATTCAGCTATGAGTTTAAAAGTTAGATTACATGATTTGGCTCATAGAGATAAGTCACAGTTCTTTAATGGAGAAGAATATATTGAACTTGATGAATATATTAAGAGATTACAAATTAATGGTAATAAGAAGAGCCAGATAGTTAATTTTAATTTAGAAGATGTTGATGATAGATTTGCTCGTACAGTAGTTAAAATCTATGCTAGAATGTTTCTTAAATATACTAGAGGTTTAGATAATAGGGCTTCATTTCCTATACATATGATTCTTGAAGAAGCTCATAGACATGTTATTGAGGGTGACGATAAAAAATTGCTTGGTTATAATGTATTTGAAAGAATTGCTAAAGAAGGTAGAAAATATGGACTATTATTAGACCTTATTACTCAAAGACCTACTGATTTAAATGAAAATGTTATAAGTCAATGTGCTAATTTTTTAATATTTAAAATTAATCATCCTGCTGATTTAGAATATATTTCTAAAACTATTCCTAATATGAGTGAAGATATAGTTTTAAAACAAAAAACTTTACAAGCTGGTACTTGTGTAGCTTTTGGAAAAATATTTAAAATACCTATGATAGTTAAGATGGAAAAAGCCGATCCACCCCCAACTAGTTCTAATTGTCCTATATATGATAATTGGATGGTTAAATTAAAAGAATAAAAGAAAGGATATAAACTATGTTTTATGATTTTGGACAACAATATTACATCGATATGATTAAAGCTAAAACTCCTTCTAAAAATGTGTTTAGAGGTAAGAAATACAAAATTAGTGTTATTTCCGATGCTTTAATTCGCTTAGAATATAGTGAAACTGGATCATTTAGTGATTATCCTACTTTTTTTGCAAGAAATAGAAGCTTCGGTACACCTAAGTTTACAGTACAAGAGGATAATGCTGTTTTAGTTATTAAAAATGAAAATTTTATTCTTGAATATAATAAAGAAAGACCATATGTTGGTACAAAATTTCTTCCTGATCAAAACTTAAAAATAATGATTAATAATACTGATAAAATATGGTATTTTAATCATCCTGAAGTTCGTAATTTTATGGGTACAAGTTATAGTTTAGATGATTCTAAAGGTAAAGCCAATTATGATAAGGGTTTATTCAGTTTAGATGGTTTTACTTCTTTCGATGATTCAAGGACCCCAATTTTAAACAAATATGGGAATATTATTGCTCCTAACTATAAAAATATAGATACGTATTTATTTATATATAATAATGATTTTGGTAAAGGATTAAAAGATTATTTTAGTTTGACTGGTTTGCCACCATTAGTTCCAAAATATGCTTTAGGAGTATGGTGGAGTAAGAATGAAAATTATAATACTTCTGATATTCAAAAGTTAGTATATGATTTTAATAAATATGGTATTCCATTATCAGTTTTAATGTTGGGAGAATATGCAAGAAATCAAAATAAGAATTCTAATATTAGTTTTACTCTTAACAAAAATATATTTCCAAATACTCAAGAATTAATTGATTATCTTCATAAAAACAATGTTAAATTGGGATTAAATATTAAGACTGATGGTTTAATAAGTAATGAAGAGGAAAACTATGCTACTTTTAGTAAAATGTATGGAAAAGAAGAAGGAAAATGTGTAATTTTAAATATATATGATAGTAAACTTGCTGATTCTTTTATGAAAGCAATAATTACTCCATTAATTAATTATGGAATAGATTTCTTTTGGGTAGATGATAATAATAAAAATAATAAATTAAAAGATTATACTATGAATTACTTTTTGTTTAATAATTTTTCTCAATTTAGAAATAAAAGAAATTTTTTATTATCAAGAAATAATGGTATATGTCCTCATACTTATGGAGCTCTTTATTCTGGCAATACTATAGTTAGTTGGAAAACTTTAAAATTACTTCCTTTCTTTAATGCAACTTCTGCTAATATTGGGGTATCTTGGTGGAGTCATGATATAGGTGGATATAAAGGAGGGGTTGAGGATTCTGAACTTTATATGAGATATGTTCAATTAGGAGTTTATAGTCCTATATTTAGATTATCTAGTGATGCTGGAAAATATTATAAAAGAGAACCTTGGAAATGGGATGCCAAAACTTATAGAATAGTATCAGATTATATTAAAATTAGGCATAGATTAATACCTTACATTTATAGTGAAGCTAAAAGATATTCTACTTTTGGTAGTCCGTTAATTCAACCATTATATTATAAATATCCTGAAACTTATGATGAACCATTATACAAAAACGAATTTTATTTTGGTAGTCAATTGTTTGTAGCACCAATCACTGATAGTAAAGATTCTATTATGAATAGAGTGGTACATAAAGTATTTTTACCTAATGGAGTTTGGTATGATTTTAAGACCGGTAAAAAGTTTGTTGGTGGTAAAAGATATACAACATTCTTTAAGGATGAAGATTATCCTGTATTTGCTCCAAGTGGTGCTATAATACCAATGGCATACTTAAATAATAACAATTTAAATGATATAAGCTCACCAACTAAATTAGAAATACAAGTATTTCCTGGAAAAAGTAATGTATTTAAGTTATATGAAGATGATGGTGACACCAATATGTACAAAGAAGGTTTTAGTTTTGCAACTCAAATAGAATATTTTTATAAAGAAAATGATTTTTCAGTACAAATAACACCTTTAGAAGGTAAACCAGGCGTAATACCAGATAAAAGAAATTATGTTATCAAATTTAGGAATACTAAATTTACTGATGGTGTTCAGGTTTTTGCAGATGAAATTAATATTCCGTATAGAAGATATGCTAATGATAATGATTTTATTATTGAATTTGATAATGTTAATACTACTTCAAAACTATTAATATATTGTAAGGGGAAAGATATTGAAATTAATGCAATGAGACTTATTAATGAAGACTTAGAAGGAATAATTACTGATGCTAAAATAGCAACTGTTTTAAAAGAAAAAATTGATAGTATTATTTTTAGTGATATGGATATTAAAACTAAAAGAATTAATATTAAAAAATTAAGAAGAGATGGCTTACAAAGTGTATTTATAAAAATGTTTATGAAGTTGCTTGAATATATGGCTGAAATATAGTATAATATTTTTGGTTTCTGTGATTAAGAAGCAGTAAATATATATTTATTTATAGAAAGTTAGTGATTGATGTAAACTAATAATAAATAATATTGAACTTGTCTTTTGAGAAATAATGCCTTACAGCTATAAAAGTATAATAAGATGCATAAAACTTTATGAATTAAGGTGGTACCGTGGGTAAATCTCATCCTTAAATTATAAAGTTTTTATTTTAAAGGAGAAGTAATGAATTTTTATTTACAATGTTTAATTGATTTTGTTGGGATATTTTTAATAGTGTATATCATATATTCTGTTTTTATCAATAAAAGAAGAAAAGAATTAAATATGCTAAAAAATAGTAGTGAAGTGAAAGCTGTTATTATTAGATATAATCTGAATATGAATAAAATAAAGTATAAAAATTTATTAAACGCAATTGCGATTATAAATTCTTTTATCATAGCTTTTACAGTCGTTATTGTAGTAAACATAGAATCTTTACTCTGGGCTATTTTATCTGGATTTGTTACGTTAATAATCTTAATATATTCTTTATATGAAATATTAGGTCTGTATTATAGGAAGAAGGGAAAAACAAATGAATAATAAAGAAATTGAAAAAAAATGGCAAAATATATGGGATAAAGAGAACTGTTTTAAAGCAAATAATAATAGTACTAAAGAAAAATATTATATATTAGTTGAATTTCCTTATCCAAGTGGAAGTGGTCTTCATGTTGGGCATGTTAGAAGTTATACTGCATTAGATGCAATGGCAAGAATGAAAAGAATGCAAGGATTTAATGTATTGTTTCCTATGGGATGGGATGCCTTTGGAGCACCCGCTGAACAATATGCCATTAAAAATCATGTATATCCTGCAAGTATGGTAAAAGGTTGTATAAAAACATTTAAAAATCAAATGAAAGAGTTGGGATTTTCGTTTGATTGGAGTAGAGAATTTGCTACAACTGATCCTGAATATTATAAATGGACTCAGTGGCAATTTTTAAAGTTTTATAATGCTAATATGGCGTATAAAGCTGAAAAAGAAATTAACTGGTGTCCTAAATGTAAAACAGGATTGTCTAATGAAGATGCAGAAGGTGGAATATGCGAAAGATGTGGTACAAAAACTGAAAAGAAATTGAAAAGTCAATGGTTACTTAGAATGAGTGACTATGCAGACAGATTACTTAATGGTTTAGATCAAACAGAATTTATGGATAAAATTAAAATTGCTCAAATAAATTGGATTGGTAAGAGTGAGGGAGCTGAAGTAAAATTTGAACTTTATGGTTGGGATGATTTCTTAAAAGTGTTTACTACTAGACCAGATACTCTTTATGGAGTAACTTTTATGGTAATGAGTCCTGAACATGAGTTTTTAACAAAATATTCAAATAAAATTAAAAATATAGATGAAATTAAAAAATATCAAGCACTTGCTAAATCAAAATCAGAAATTGAAAGAACAGACATGACTAAAGAAAAAACAGGTGTTAAAATAAACGGTTTAAGAGCTATTAATCCTTTGAATGGAGAATCAATTGAAATATGGATTAGTGATTATGTTCTTGCTAATTACGGAACAGGTGCTATTATGGCAGTTCCAGCTCATGATGATAGAGATTTTGAATTTGCAACTAAATTTAATATTCCAATAATTCCTGTAATAGCAAGAATTACAGGTGAAAAAAGAGAAAACGAAACTTATAAGGATAGTATAGTGGCAGTTTTATATGATCCTAAAACAAACAAATATCTTTCACTTAATTGGAAAGATAAAGGTGGATATTTATTTGTTGGTGGAACTAGAAAAGAAAATGAAAGTAGTATAGATTGCTCTATAAGAGAAATAGAAGAAGAAACTGGATATACTGATATTAAATTTGTAAAAGATACTTTTCCAATTAATCATCATTATTTTGCTTTTAATAAAAATAAAGCTTATGAGATTATGGCAACAGGATTATTATTTGAATTAAATAGTGATGAAAATAACAATCAAAATTTAGATGATGACGAAAAAGACAATTTTGAATTAGAATGGCATAACAAAGAAGAATTATTAGAATTAGTAAAAGATGAATTACATTCTACTGTATTTAATAATTTATTAGATCCAAAACCATATGTTTCAGATGGAAAAATGATTAATTCAGGCATATTAAATGGAATGACTAATAAAAAAGAATCTATAGAAAAAATAATAAAGTATTTAGAAAGTAAAAATATAGGATGTAAAAAAACTACTTATAGATTGCAAGATTGGATTTTTAGTAGACAAAGATTTTGGGGTGAACCTATTCCGATGATTTATTGTGAAAAATGTGGATGGGTACCTGTACCTGAGAAAGATTTACCTGTTATTCTTCCAGATGTTCCTTCCTATGAACCAACTGAAACAGGAGAAAGTCCTTTGTCTAACGTTGATGATTGGGTAAATACTATATGTCCTAAATGTGGATCAAAAGCAAAGAGAGAAACTGATACTATGCCAAATTGGGCAGGTTCAAGTTGGTATTGGCTAAGATATATGGATCCACATAATGATAAAGAATTTGCAAGTAAAGAAGCATTAAAATATTGGGGTATGGTAGATTATTATAATGGTGGAATGGAGCATGCAACAAGACATTTATTATATGCAAGATTTTGGCATGAATTCCTTTACGACCAGGGCTTAGTGCCAACTAAAGAACCTTTCAAAAAACGTGTTGCTCATGGTATGATATTAGGCGAAAATGGAGAAAAAATGAGCAAATCAAAAGGTAATGTAGTAAATCCTGATGATATGGTAAAAGCATATGGAGCAGATGCTCTTAGAACATATGAAATGTTTATTGGTGATTATGAAAAAGATGCATCATGGAGTGAAAATGGTCTTAAAGGATGTAAAAGATTTTTAGATAAAATCGTAAGAATGAAAGAAAAAGTCAATAATATTGATAGTAATAAAGAATATGAAATACTACTAAATCAAACTATTAAGAAAGTATCAGATGATATATGCACAATGAATTATAATACAGCAGTTTCTGCATTAATGATTCTTGCAAACAAAATGGATGAATATGAAAAAATATCTAATGAAGATTATAGGACGTTATTACATTTATTAAATCCTATAGCTCCTCATATAACTGAAGAATTAAATGAAGAGTTAAAATTGGGGAAACCATTTTATAATAGTGTTTTTCCTAAATATAATAAAAACAAATTAATAAATAATATAGTTAATATTGCATGTTCAGTTAATGGAAAATTAAGAGCTTCGTTTACTACTGAAATAGACACTTCAAAAGATAAACTATTGGAACTTGCAAAATCACAAGAGAATATTATTAAGTATATTGACGGAAAAGAAATAATAAAAGAAATAGTTGTTATTAATAAAATCGTTAATATTGTAATAAAGTAATTGGAGAATTTATGCGAGTAATATTACAAAGATGTTTAAATGGTAGTGTCGAAATAAATAATAAAATTAATGGTAAATGTAATATAGGATATGTTATTCTGGTTGGGTTTACTCATACTGATAGTGATAATATTGTTGATAAAATGGTTAATAAAATTGTTAATTTAAGAATATTTGATGATGAAAATGGTAAGATTAATAAAAGTATTTTAGATGTAAATGGATCTGTTTTAAGTATTTCACAATTTACTTTATATGCTAACACGAAAGAAGGAAGACGGCCATCTTTTATAGAAGCAATGAAATCAGATCATGCTACAACACTATATAATTATTTTAATAAAAAATTATCTGAAATATTAAAAGTTGAAACAGGCATATTTGGTGCTGATATGAAAGTATCAATACTTAATGATGGACCTTTCACAATATTATTAGATAGCAATGAATTTTAATAAAAAAAGATATTTGTTTTATTTGACAAATATCCTTTTTTATGGACAAGAATAATCGTTTGTGATAGAATATTTTTAGAGTATATAATATTATGTATATTATGTGAGAATTTTATGATTTATTAAAAGTGAGGATCTAAAATGAAAAAAAATTTTAAAAAAATAACATATAGTTTGTTTATAATCTTTATCTTTATTACATTTGTTTATGCTAAACAAACCTTGTTTTATAATTATTATAATTCATTAATAGTAAAAGATGATTTTCATGATAATTTAAAAGACTACGATTTATATGTAGTTGGTGGAAATGATATTCCTTTTGGATTTAATTCTTCTGGAGGGTTATATAAAGATTCTAACTTTTTAAAATCTGGATATCTTAATGTTGAAGAATATAAAATTGCTGGTGGATTAGAGTCTTTTTATTTTACAGGCTTAGATTTTTTTACTATGGATAGAGATGCTAGTAGTGTTTATTACATTACTTCAACAGGTGACTTTAAAAAATCAGTATATAGTAATGAACATAGTATAAGAAACACCGAATATATACAAAATGACGTAACAATAACTGGTAGTGGAAAAGTTTCTGACCCTTGGATGTTTATTGAAAGACCAAGATCTTTTACACTAAAATATGATTATACAGGTGAAGAAATTGAATATATTGTTCCATATACTGGAAAATATTCTTTTACTGTTAATGGAGCCTCCGGAATAAATGGTGGAAAAGGCGGATATGTTTATACTGAAATAGAATTAAAAGCTGGTGATGCTTTAACTTTTATTGTCGGAGGACAAGAGGGCAAGTTTGGTGGAGGATCTGGAGTAAATAAAGGTGGGGATTCTTCAAGAATAATTTATGGGACAAAAACTTTAGTAGTTGCTGGTGGAGGTGGAGGTGGAGGAACCTCTTCAATAAGCCTTGGAGGAAGTACTACTAACGGAACTGGTAATTCAACCGATAATGGAAAAGGTGGAACAGACATAGGTGCAGGCGGAGGAACTGATGGTCAAAATGGTTCTGGAGGTGGAAGCGGAAATGCATATTCTAGTTCAACAATATCTGGATGCTCTAAATATTCAGCAGGCGATGGATATTGTACGAATAGTGAAACTTCAGGTTCATGTGGATCAAATACTAAATACACCGCTACGATTGGAACTTGTAATTCAAATATAGGAAGTTATACTGCAACATCTAAGAATTGTAATTCTTCATTTAAGGATTATACTAATACTATAACAAGTTGCAGTAAAAAACTTGTAAATTATACCAAAAAAACTAGTTACTGTGTAGATGGATATGAGGCACATACTTATAAGTGTACAAGAAGTGTTGATCATTATGCAAATAGTCGTATGACTTGTACTAAAATGGTTGAAGACTATACGAAAACTACATCAACATGCAATAGTACTACAAAATACACAAAAAAGGTATATAAGTGTAATTCAACAACGAAATATACTAAGACAACTAAAAAATGCAATAAAATTGGAATATTTTATAAATGGGGAACTGAATCTTCTCAATCTGGTTTAGCTTTTTGTTCAACATCTGGAAGTGTATCAACGTGTAATAGTACAAACTATGGAAAAAGTAATTATGTATGTAAACCCACTTATACAAATACATGGTCATATACAACTACTGATAATTTATCATCATGTAGTGCTACTTCTTCATTCAGTTGTGTAAATGCTAAAAACGGACAAACATATACTACATGTACACCAAATTATACTAATACATGGGGAACAAGTACTTCTACAGTATCTTCTTGTACTGTTGGTACATCTTTTGATTGTTTACACGACAAAAAAGGCCAATCATATGTTTCAAAATGTACTCCAAATTATAAATATTATTTTAATAAGACAATAACTAATGATCCATCGTCACATGCAGCTGGAAGCTCATTTACTTGCAACGCTTCCACAATAGGTGAGTATTATACTTTCTCAAATGTATTTTATAATTATTCTATAGGTATAGTTACTACTCATACTAATACCCCACCTTCATATGTTTCTTCTGAAGATAATATAACGTGCAATGCTAGTAATTATTCTGATTTCAATTCTGGAAAATACGGAACATGTCTTCAATCTCCAAAATTAGAAACCGCTACAACTATATCTGATACATGCACTGTAGGTGGACCGGTCGATGAGCTGACTTTTTGTGGAAGAACTAATGGTTCATCACAAAGATTTGTTAAATCATGTACACCAAATTACTCTTATACAACATCAACTTCAACATCAACTGGAAATAGTAGTTGTGTTGTTAATGCATTAACATGTAATGCGACTAATGCAGGTAAATCATATATTACTGCATGTGATAAAACATATAAGTATAGTTTTGGAACAAGCACATCAACTTTATCAAGTTGTTCTACGGGAAATTCATTTTCATGTAATGCATCAAATAATGGTAAATCATATATTTCATCTTGTACACCAAATTACAATTATACGTTTACTGATAGCTCAAGAACTGGATTGACTAGTTGTTCTGTTGGCACAGAATTTTCATGCGGTTCTTCTACTATTGGTTCTACTTATATAAAGTCATGCACACCAACAACTACAAATAACACTTGTTGTTCAAAATGTTCTCAACCTGCTAATAATGGTGGTGGAGGTAAAAATTATGTATCATCTTCATCATCAAATACTGTTCTTAAAAGTGGTAAGAATGTAGGAAATGGTTCAATAGTAATTGATTATAAAGGATATGGTGATTAGAATGAAAAAAATCATTTCAATAATAATTATTGTTTGCTTTGCATTTTATGGATGTTCTAAAATTGAAGATATTCCTGCTAAACCAATTGAAGAGGAAACTGGTCCAATAATTGATACGACGGAAACTGTTGCTGCAAATCTAATGATATTTTCTTTACCAGATGATGAAAAAGAATCATTGTATTTATACTATCAAGATGATGTGTATGCATATGCAGAAAAAAACATTGTCTTTAACAATGAAGATGAGGCATTATCTGCGTTATCTTCATACAATAAAGAAGACTATATTGAAATAACGAGAATCAATAATTTAATAATATTAAGATTATTGCCTGAAATTGATGATGAATATAAAGATATATCAAGATTGGATATAGTTAAATATATGGAAACTAAAGGTTATATATCTAACAATTAAAAAAGAATTCATATTAAATTCTTTTTTATTATAATAATAAAATAATTATTTATTCTATTTTACTTTAAAATATTTATAAAATAGAATATAATATATAACTATAAAGGTTTTGGAGTAGTTCATGGAAAGAAAAAATGTTGATATTAATAAAGTGAGTCCTATGATGAAGGAATACTTAAATACTAAAAAAGATTATGAGGATGTAATACTTTTTTATAGATTAGGTGATTTCTATGAAATGTTTTTTGACGATGCTTTAACTGCTTCACATGAATTAGAACTAACACTAACCGGAAAACAAGCTGGATTGGATGAAAGAGTTCCTATGTGCGGTATTCCTCATCACGCTGTTAATATATATGTTGAAAAGCTCATTGAAAAAGGATATAAGGTTGCAATATGCGAACAAATGGAAGATCCTAAATATGCAAAAGGTATTGTAAAAAGAGAAGTTATTCAAATAATTAGTGCTGGTACTATTACTGATACAACATTAATAAAAGAAAATGATTTTAATTATATTGCAAGTATAACTGATTCAAAATATATTTATATTTTAAGTTATGCAGATATATTGACTGGTAAAGTGTATACGACATATGTTGAATATGACAATAATAAATTAATAAGTGAGTTAGTAAATCTTAATATTAAAGAGTTAGTTATATCAGCTAGTTTTGATATAGAATTGTCACATATTTTAAAAACAAATTATAATATTTTTATTTCCATATATGAAGATAGCAACGAATACAAAAATAAAAATATTTTTAAAAATATTAAAGATGATAAATTAATTAGAAATACAAGTGTATTATTAAATTATTTGTCAGCTTCTCAAAAACAAGACTTATCACATATACAGGATGTTGAGTTTATTGATTCTAAATTATTTCTAAATTTAGATAAAGAATGTATAAGAAATTTAGAATTAGTTGAAACAATAAGAAATAATGATAGGCAAAATAGTTTACTTGGATTTATGGATAAGACTAAAACTGCTATGGGAAGTAGGATGCTTAAAAGTTTTATTATTAGTCCATCTGTAGATAGGAATGAAATTGAATTCAGACATAATTTGGTTGAAAAATTAATAAATGAATTTTTACTTAAAAGTGAATTAAGAGAATTATTGTATCAAATATATGATTTAGAGAGATTGACAGGAAAAGTTGCATGTTCAACATTAAATGCTAGAGATATGATACAATTAAAATCTAGTATAAAAGTATTACCTGATATTAATTCTATTTTAAAGTCTCTTGATTTAGAAGAATTAAATACTTTTGATGATTTATATGACTTGCTTGAAAAATCTATTAATGAAGATGCTCCGATAACTATTAAAGAAGGCAACATAATAAAAAATGGATTTAATAAGGAAATAGATGAACTTAGGGATATAAGAATAAATGGAAAAGATTTTATTTCAAATTTTGAAATAGATGAAAGAACAAGAACTGGAATTAAGAACTTAAAAGTTGGTTATAATAAAGTATTTGGATATTATATTGAAATTTCTAAAGGACAATTATCTTTAGTAAAAGATGAATTTGGATATGAAAGAAAACAAACTTTATCAAATTGTGAAAGGTTTATAACTCCATTATTAAAAGAAAAGGAAAACTTAATATTAAATGCTGAGGAAAAAGTAAATAACTTAGAGTATGAAGTATTTTGTGATATTAAAGAATCTATTAAAAAATATATTCCTAGTTTACAAAAAGTTGCTTCTAAATTAGCTTATTATGATGTTATTCAAAGCTTTGCTAAAATTGCGGAAGAAAATAGATTTATAAAACCTAGTATTAATGAAGAACATATTGTTGATATTGATAGTGGAAGACATCCTGTTGTAGAAAGTGTTATTGAAAGTGAATACATTCCTAATGATATTAATATGTCGAAAGATATCAATATTTTGATCATTACAGGACCAAATATGAGCGGTAAATCAACATATATGAGAGAATTAGGTATAATTATCATACTTAATCAAATTGGTTCTTTTGTGCCTGCTAAAAAGGCTAATATACCTATATTTGATAAGATATTTACAAGAATAGGCGCAACAGATGATTTAGTAGGTGGGGAAAGTACATTTATGGTAGAAATGAAAGAATCATCTAATGCTCTTAGAAATGCTACTGAAAACAGTTTAATATTGTTTGATGAATTAGGAAGAGGTACATCTACATATGATGGTATGTCTTTAGCTGGCTCAATAATAGAGTATATTTCTAAAAATATTAAATGTAAAACAATGTTTTCAACTCATTATCATGAATTAACATCCTTAGAAAATATGCTACCAGGTATTAAAAATGTTCATGTAACTATAGATGAGAATGAAGGAGATATTACTTTTTTACATAAAGTATTAGATGGAGCTGTTGATAAAAGTTATGGAATAAATGTTGCAAAGCTAGCAAATCTGCCAAAAGAAGTTATAACAAAAGCACAAGAATTATTAGATATGTTTGAAAATGATACATCTACTCAAAAATCTAAAAAAGTTAAGCAATATGAATTGAATTTAGAAACAAATCCCGATGAGTTAAGAGAATATATTAAGAATATTAATCCTTATGAAATAACTCCAATAGAAGCCATTAATATATTAGATCAAATTAAGAAAATGAGTTGAAATAAAAAATCTATTATGTTAAAATTAATTATGAAATTAGGATGGTAATTATGGAAGAAAAATATTCAAATAATATATTGTTAATCGCAATGCACAGAAAACTTGTTAAAATGTATGAAGAAAATAAAAATGATGAAATAACATACAATGGTTTATCTGACCAAGCACAAAAAGAACAACTTAGACTAAAAATGATGAAAAAAGTTGCAAGATTTAGAGATTTAAAACAAATGTCATTAGAATTTAGAACTAATCCTTCAAAAGAATTAGAATCTAAAATAATGGAAAAATATGCAATTCTTTTGATGGCTGATATAGCAATGGCTACTAACGAAAGTATAAGATTAAAAAAAGATAATACATCTAGTTTAGATCAAACTACAGAAACCATAAAAGAAGATGACTCTTCAATTTCTATGGCAAGTGGTGCTTCAAAAGAAATAAAATTACCTATTAAATTTCCTGAATTAAGAAAAGTGAATGAAGATAATAGGAAATCATTTGAAGAATGGTGCAATATTTATAATATTGATACTATTATTTCTGAACCTGTATCTGGTGCAAGTAAACCCAGTTGGTGTAGTGAAAGTGAATTTTGTAGATATATTAGTGAATGTCAATATTTAGAAAATCCATCAGGGCCAAGATTATAGTGCATTATTTGCACTTTTAATATAATAAAATATTGAAAAATTATACATTGTGTGTTATAATATGCACTATTAAAGAAAAGGGAGTGTATAATAATGAACAAAGAATTGTTATTAAATGTCTATGATTTACTTATAACTTTTTACAATAAAAATCAACAAGATGTTATTGAATATAATAAAATGTTAATTGGAAAAAAGTCATATGAAGAAAGAATGGTCTTTATTTCACAAATGCAAATTAATGTTGATAAATTTCATGATTTAGCAAAATTATATAAAGCATACAAAGTTAGCGGAAGTAAAGATTTAGAAAACGAAATCATTAAAAAATATCATGAGGAATTAGAAATTGATATTTCATTATCATCTAAACCAATTGATGATAGTAAAAAGGAAGAAAAAGCAGAAGAAGAAAGTATTGGTAAAAAGCCAGTAGTTTTTCCAGAATATATACCTACAAATAAGGGTGAGGAAACTGAAAAAAAGCCAGTGTTTCCTGAATATGAATCAATAAAAAGTGAATCACCATCTGTTGAAACTTCAAGAACACCTGTATTTCCAAAATATTCATCATCTGCTGAAAAACATAAAACAGAAGAAAAACCTAAAAAGAAAAGAATTTTCAATAGAATATTTAAAGGTAGAAAAAAATCTACATTCAACAAAATAAAAGAATATTTTAAGAAGAAAAAAATGGCATTTAAAGAAAGATATAATAATTTTTTAGGAATTAATGAATCAGATACTGATACTTTATCCGAAGAATTAAGACCTATATCCGATTGGAATGATATCTATGGTGTTGAAATTATTGAACCAACAGGTTTCATTACAGAATATGGTAATTATAATCCTGATATGTTAATAGTTGAATCAAAATATTCTGAATGTATGAGAAATTCAACAATTAAAACTAATGCTATGAAATTGAAATTTAAATAATAAAATAAATGGAGTAAAATATGGAAGAAAATACTGAAGATAAATCATTAAACAAAAAAATTGAAAGCACAGAAGAAAAAGACGTTGTTTTAGATAAAAAAATGGAAAGAACGATTAAAAGAAAAACTAAAAGAGAATTATCTAAAAATATTAGAAATAATAAAATAAAATTATTCCAAATTAAAATGTCTAAATTAATAATTTTACTTTCAGAATACACATCCGAAGCTGAAGCAAATATTACTCTTAGTTTGAATTGTCAAGACAGATCTGCTGTCTTGAAAGTCTTAAAAATTCAGATTGATCAGATTATTAATGAATTTAAAAAAGACAAAAGTTATTTAAAAAATATTAAAGCATTGTATACTATAGTATCTAAGTATTATCCAGAAGAATTGCCTAATATTAGATGGATTATAGATGCTGTTACTTTAAAAGAAGATCATTTGGTTAGAAGAACTAACACCGAATTTGAGGTAACTTCTTATGCAATAAAAGGATTTAATTATATACCTTCTAATTATGAAGAAGATAAATCAAAAGAGCATAATGAAGAAATAGAATTTAGGTTAGCTAAAACGCAAGAAGTATTTAAAGATAATAAAAAATCCTAATTAAGGATTTTTTTTGTGTTCTTAAAATTTATTTTAGCAATTTT